>CANNQU010000067.1 GCA_947507965.1 Bacteroidota bacterium | reverse complement strand
TTGTCATCCAGACGAAGGAAGGATCTATTGTATTTCATCTTAAAAAACTTCTATCCAAGATTAATGGCAGAGACAAGGGTTTCTTTGTTCTTACTTGACCAGCATTGGAAATTAAGCTTAACCCAGCACATCAAATTCGGAATAACCCACCCAATACGTTATTCTGTTGATTCTGTTTTATCCAACCCATCGGTAGCCACTCATCAGGGCGTAGGCACCAAACTTATGCACTATGAATCCACAAACCGTCATTTATTGCATTAATTGAATTGTCACTTAACAATTTCTTAATGGCAAATACATACTTTCGCACTTCTAAATTATTGTTATTATGTACAAGAAAATTATACTCTCGTTAACTTTAGCCCTAGTTTACACTATGGGTATGGCGCAAGTAAACCCTTACCCATTGGTATCCATCGATACCTTGCAATTTGTTACTGCTTCGAAATTAGCGGTTAATAATTCGGCCCCCGATTACACCAGTCCTTCGTTTAAAAACGCTGTTTACACCGACACGGTTCAAGTAGAGGGTTATGTAACGTTTAATCCAATGACTTATGCATTAAGTTTAAGTCGCTATGGCTGTTTCCTTCAAACAACACCAACGGCTAGCCCATGGGGAACAATGCATGTGCTGCTCGACAAAGGATTATACCCTGGAGATACCATCGGTGGCTTAGACCAGATTGTAAAGTATTTTGCCAATTTCAATTACGGATTGAAGGTGAAATGTACCGGAAAAATGAGTGAATTCTCTGGGATGACGCAGTTAGCACTATTGAAAATTGAAAGTGAGATAACGAATTTAACTCCAGCCAATATTCAACCCAAACTTTTAAATGTAGATGTATTTGAAAAAAATATTGGAGGTGTTCAAACCTATCAACCAACTACCGGTGAGCAGTGGGAAGGTGCTTATATTGAGCTTAGAAATGTAACCGTAGTTGACCGTTCTGTAAACGGCTCACGTTGGAGTTGGGCTTTACAAGATGCCAATGGTAATAAAATGAAAGTTTATGATGTATCAGGATATTTCAGAAATGATAATTTAGATCGCGACCCGGCGACTCCCGTTAGCTTTTCACCCCCACTTGCAGGTACTACGCTTTCTTATGTAAGAGGTGCGGTGATGGAAGTCGTTTCCGGTGGTATTACAGGATATTATGTAGCTCCGCTTAAACCGAGTGATATTGGTCCTTCTACGTTTATTCCGCCTTCCATAACCAACCGCAGGCATCTTCCGGTTATTGCAAGCAGTACGAATGCGGTAAAATTGAGCTGCAAAGCCATCGACGATTCAACCATCGTAAATACGATGCTGTATTATGCTATTGGCGCCAGCAATACAACCTATACTGCCGTTGCTATGACCGATATGGGTTCTGGTATTTATGAATCTACCGTGCCGGCTCAGCCTAATGGTACCATTGTAAAATATTGGTTCCGCGCCTGGGATAACGGTGGGCATAACTCGGTTGATACGGCTTCGAATGCCTTGGCTTATATCGTTACCGATGGTGGCATCAACTCTATTGCGCAACTGCAATATTCGCCTTTTCCGGGTGGAAACTCGATATGGATGGGCGATACGCTCACCGGAATTAATGTCGGTGGAATTGTTACCGCCTCACTTTACGATATGTCGTTTGAACCGGCTATCCAAAATGGTACGGCACCCAACTCCGGCATATTTTTCGCTGCACAAGCCAATGATAGTGTTGCTTTTTGGCGCCGTGGCGATAGCGTAATTATTAATTCCTGCATCGTAAAAGAAACATTTAATGTTACCACCTTAGATCGTATCGGATATTATGGTGGCGTAAAAAATTATACCATCGTATCATCAAATAATAATTTACCGGCTTTTAATACGTCTTTAACAATAGATTCGGTCATTGCCAAATCGCCTAACTTCACCGAGCCTTATGAAGGTATGCTGGTGCGCTATAACGATGTTTATTGCGTTCATAAAAATCCCGATATCACCAGTAATAATGGCGAATTTAGTATCTATAAAGACACCTCTACCGTTAATGGATTGCGTTGCGATGATGACTCGAAAGATATTGGATCGACTTATAACGTAGATTCTATGGTGGTAAAAACAAAAAAATATGGATTTATTCAAGGGGTGATGTATTTTAGTTTTAGCAACTGGAAATTGGAGCCTCGCGACCGTGCCGATATTGATGGGAATGACCGGAGTATTCCTGTAATAACACGTAAAGGGGTAGATACCATTTATGTAACCCGTGGCACAACATATACCGATGCGGGTGCCATTGCGTATGATAATTTGGATGGCAATATCACCGCTAAGATAGTCGTTACCAACCCGGTGAATGCGGCATTAATAGGAACGTATACGATTTTATATAATGTAAAAGATAATGCCGGAAACGCTGCGGCTCAAGTACAACGAGTGGTTATTGTAAGAGCTGGTGCAGGTGTAATGAGTAATGCCAACGCCACGGATGTTACCGTTTATCCCAATCCGGTTACCGATGTTTTAAATATATCTTTCCATGCCATGAAGGTCGTTAATGCTACGATTAGTATAACCGACATCAACGGCAAGCAATTGGCAATGGAGTACTTTGTCTCGAAAAAAGGAAACAATAAAATTACGTTTAATACCTCTTCGTTATCAAAAGGAATCTATATCGTAACGATAAAGCTTCATGAAGATACGATCGTCGAGCGTTTTATAAAGTAATTCATCAACCCTATGATTAAAAGCCATATCTAAAAAAGGTATGGCTTTTTGTTTTTCATGTCCTTAAATTATATTTGAACTTATATTATGGAGTTTGTAAATAAAAAATATTGCATACAAGAGATACCGGTTGAACAATTGGCACTCGATTATGGAAGTCCGTTATATGTGTATGATGGAGAGAAGATAAAGCACCAATATCAAAGACTTAAAGAGGCCTTCCGTGAGGTTGATGTTCATATTAAATATGCATGTAAAGCCTTGTCTAATATCAATATCTTAAAGTTGCTCAAAGCGGAAGGTGCCGAGCTCGATTGTGTTTCCATAGAGGAGGTTGAGTTGGGGTTGTATGCCGGTTTTACGCCGACTCAAATTTTGTTTACCCCTAACTGTGTTAGTTTCGAGGAAATAAAAAATGCCGTTGCTTTAGGGGTTAAAATAAATATCGACAATATCTCTATTTTAGAGCAATTCGGCCATGAGTATGGCAATAAAATCCCTTGCTGTATTCGTATTAATCCGCATATTATGGCAGGAGGCAATAAAAATATCTCTACCGGCCATATCGATTCGAAATTTGGCATTAGTATTTATCAATTAAGGCACGTCGTACGTGTGGCAAAAACGAATAACATCCATATCAATGGGTTACACATGCATACGGGAAGCGATATTTATGATGCTGAAGTTTTTTTACAAGGCGCCGAATTATTGTTTGATGCAGCGAAAGATTTTAAGGATCTCGAGTTTCTCGATTTTGGCAGTGGCTTTAAGGTAGCCTATAAAGAGGATGATATAACCACGGATATCGAAGACTTAGGCAGAAAAATCTCAAAACGATTTAATGAATTTTGCGAAGAATATGGCCGCCCGTTGCAACTGTGGTTTGAGCCTGGAAAATTCATTGTGAGTGAATCGGGCTATTTATTGGTGAGTGCCAGTGTTATCAAACAAACTACGGCAACGGTATTTGTGGGCGTAAATAGCGGTCAAAATCATCTGATTCGTCCCATGTTCTACGATGCCTATCATACCATTGTGAATGTGTCGAACCCGGCTGGAACCACCCGTGTTTATACCGTTGTAGGATATATATGTGAAACAGATACCCTAGGTTGGGATCGGAAACTTAATGAGGTAAGGGAAGGTGATGTTTTAGCCATAAAAAATGCCGGTGCCTATGGTTATAGTATGAGCAGTAATTACAATAGTCGTTTACGTCCGGCGGAAGTGTTAATAGAAAATGGAGTGGCTCGATTAATCAGGAAGCGGGAAACCTTCGACGATATCATTCGTAATATGGTCGAGTAACTAGGTTTGAAGTCTAGGGAAATAGAGGGTCAAAAAAAATTAAACTTAGAATTAATTCGACGAATGATATACATTTGTCATTGAATAGTTTTTAACTTTTCATTTTAAATTGTAACGCCATGGCTGAAAAAATCACGAAATCATTTGATATCACCAAGTGTGATACCGGTTACAAAGGCAAAAAGTTAAACAAAGAAAAGGGCAAAGAACTACTAATCAAACGTATTGAGGAGTTGGCCGAACTACAGAATAGGTTTTACGCCGATGGAAGAAGAAGTTTGCTCATCATTCTTCAGGCTATGGACGCTGCCGGAAAAGACTCCACCATCCGTAAAGTTTTCTCTGGTATAAATCCACAGGGAATCGAAGTGACAAGTTTTAAATCGCCATCTCATGAAGAGCTTCGACATGATTTTTTATGGCGTTGTAACAAAGAATTACCAGAACAAGGCAAATGGCAAGTGTTCAATAGAAGTTATTACGAAGAAGTTTTAGCGGTAAGGATCCATCCGGAATATTTGGCTGCTCAAAATTTACCTCCGGAAGCCGAGAGCCCTAAGTTCTGGAAGAACCGATATGAGGATATAAATAATTTTGAGCGATACATTACACGTAACGGGGTGTTGGTTATCAAATTTTTTCTTAACGTAAGTCTTCATGAACAAGCGAAACGGTTTATCGAAAGAGCCGAGAAGGCAGAAAAGAACTGGAAAGTTGGAACCTATGATATGAAAGAGCGCGAATTACGCCCTCAATACATGAAGGCCATTAGTGAGATGGTTCAAAATACGAGCACCGAATATGCCCCATGGAATATTATACCGGCAGATGATAAATGGTACACGCATCTTCTCATTGCCGACACCATCATTGCAACATTGGAAAAATATGATATCAACTACCCAAAACCGGATAAGGACCAACTGGTAGCCATAAAAGAAGTCAAAGAGAAATTGATGAAAAGTATCTGATCCAAGGCAGCACCATATGCATGCCATAAAATTTTTACGCTTTTTTGTAAACACCCATCTATACGTTGCTCTTGGAGCCGTATTTCTAACGCTTGAAACACAGGTTCAGATGGGGCTTCGCCTACAATGGCAGGCGTATATGTCTCTTATTTTCTTCGCCACTTTATTTGATTATAATTTACATCGACTGGTTACCATTACCACCAAGAAAGAATTGCTAACGTCGGTGAAACACCAATGGGTAGGTAAAAATCGAAAGCTTTTTTATGGTATGTTGGTGTTTTCTATGCTTGGCTTAATCGTAGCCTTAACACAAACAAAAATAGCGGTGTTGATTGGTATGGCGCCTCTGGCACTCCTCACGATTTTTTACACACTGCCTTTCGTTAAACAAAATAAATATTTCTTTCGATTACGAGATATCCCTCTACTGAAGATATTTCTTATTGCCTTTGTTTGGTCCGTAGTCACCATTTACTTGCCGTTGATATCACAGGAGCAAACAATTTATGATGATACGGTTGGCTTCATGCTGTTGGAGCGATTTTTATTTATTTTTGCCATTACCATTCCATGCGATATTCGCGATATGAAGGCCGACACGGAAGATGGTATAAAAACGATCCCTTTACTTTTCGGCACGCGCCATTCGATTCGCCTGGCCAATATATCGATTATAATATTTTTTATTCTTTGCTTATTTCATTATGTAGGTCAGAACCAAATTTTCCTTTTGCCCGCTTATTTCCTCTCTGCTCTTTCTACCCTCTACTTTATAAACAGTGATAAAATTCGCCAGCTGTCCTTTTATCATTATGGAGTACTGGATGGAACTATTTTACTGCAAGGACTCTTGATTGTGGCAGCATCTTATTTTAAATAATTATCGGTCTTTCTGTTTCGCATTTATTCAATTCATAGGATGAATTATTAGTACTATTTGCTGTGTTTTTTGGGTGAGCAACAAAGAAGAGCGTATTTATATCATCAGGTCAAATGATAAAATGCCCACCATTAATTTATTTAACTAATTTTTGAAAATTTACTTTTGGCAATTACTTCGGCTTTATATTAATATTGCATTATGATGAAAAAGTATATTGTACTAATTTTAATTAGCAGTTTTTTTGGAATGCTTGGAGGAGGTTTTTATCAGAAACTATTCAAAGGTGTTAACATAACCTTTGCACCCTCAACGGATGCTCCATTTTCCAGGGTGGGTTATACTAATTCAACCTTCGAAAGTGCCGATTTTGTAAAAGCATCCTCCGTTGCTACGCCTACCGTAGTATTTATTAAAACGGTATCTAACACACAAAATCAACGCACGAATGAAATCTGGGATTTCTGGGATTTTTTCGGACAACGCGGTCCTTCCTATAGTTCGGGTTCGGGCGTGATTATAAGTAAAGATGGCTATATCGTTACCAATAATCATGTAATAAAAGACGCTGATAAAATTGATGTTATTTTGAATAATAACAAACGCACTTTTAGTGCGAAACTCATCGGTGCCGACCCCAATACCGATCTTGCATTAATAAAAATTGATGCCAAAGAGCTACAAGCCATTGTATTTGGAAATAGCGATAATTTAAAAACAGGTGAATGGGTTTTGGCCGTTGGCAATCCATTTAATTTAACATCTACCGTAACCGCGGGCATCGTAAGTGCTAAAGGACGAAATATCGCTGTCAATCAAAATGCCCAGTTTCCCATTGAGTCGTTTATTCAAACCGATGCCGCTATTAATCCCGGTAATAGTGGAGGAGCCTTGGTGAATTTGAACGGTGAATTGGTGGGTATCAACACCGCTATTCAAAGTCAAACGGGTAGTTATGTTGGTTATGGTTTTGCGATACCGGTTAATATGGTGGCTAAAATCGTGAAAGATCTAATTGACTTCGGCGATGTACAGAAAGGATTTACAGGAATGGAAGTGAAAGATATTGATGCAGAAACAGCATCTAAACGGAATGTCAATAATGGTGTTATTATTAATGATGTTTACGAAGACGGCCCGGCAGCAAAAGCAGGATTGAAAAACGATGATATCATAACCAAGGTTGATAATAAGTTAATGGATAGTAAATCGGTATATGAAGAACAGTTAAGCTACCACCGTCCGGGTGATAATGTGAAAATAAATTATATACACGATGGAAAAGAAGGCTCTACCGAGTTTAAGCTAATGAATAAAGAGGCAAACAAAGCCATCACGCAGAAATATACCGTAAGCAGCACCCAACTGGGTGCCGATTTCAAGCCAATCACCGCTGCCGAGAAAAGTAAATTAGGAATCAATGCAGGAGTGAAAGTGGTGAATATTAAAAGTGGTGCTTTGCGTCAGATGAATATCCCGGAGGGCTTTGTTATTTACAAGCTCAACAACAAAAGTTATACCGACCCAGCCGATTTAATTCGCGACCTGGAGAAGGTAAGTGGAAGAATCGTTATCGAAGGGTTCTCCTCCGATGGTGGGAAGGCAACCTACAGTTTCTTCACCTACTAGTTCCGTAGGTTTACTGTTTTATAGAGGTTTTTGGCAGGATGATTATTTTCAGCCTTATTATTGCGTAATTGTACTTCCATCAAAAATCGTATTTTTGTCTCGAAAAAAAATACGAATCCATCAATGAGCAGTGAAGCCGCGAATAAACTAACTTTCGATGATTTTAAGAAAATCGTTCTTAACGACTATCGCATCGCCTACGAGAGCCGACAGGCTTCACTCTTAGGACGGAAGGAAGTGCTCACGGGCAAAGCTAAATTTGGTATCTTTGGTGATGGCAAAGAGGTAGCGCAGATAGCACAAGCAAAAGCGTTTAAGAATGGCGATTTTAGAGCCGGCTATTACCGCGATCAAACGTTTATGTTTGCTGCAGGGTTAAGCGACACCCAGAAGTTTTTTGCACAGCTATATGCACATCCGGATGTGGATGCCGAGCCTTCGAGTGCCGGACGTAGTATGAACGGACATTTCGGCACCCGTTTTTTAAATGACGATGGAAGTTTTAGGAACCTATCACAGGAGAAACATTCTTCAAGCGATATTTCACCTACCGGCGGGCAAATGGCACGTGCCTTAGGATTGGCGTATGCCTCTAAGCTTTATCGTAATAATGAAAGCTTACATCAATACACACAATTTACCGATAAGGGAAATGAAGTTGTATTTGTTAATATTGGTAATGCGAGTACCAGTGAAGGACATTTTTTTGAGACCATCAATGCTGCCGGTGTACTACAAGTGCCTTTGGTGGTGAGCGTTTGGGATGACGATTATGGCATATCGGTGCCTGCACGATACCAAACAACAAAAGAAAATATCAGTGAAATATTAAAAGGGTTCCAGCGCGATGAGAAAGGAGCAGGATACGATATCCATGTGGTGAATGGTTGGGATTATGCCGAACTATGCAGCGTTTACGCCAAAGCAGCAGCCACTGCCCGGGCCGAACATGTGCCGCAACTGGTGCATGTACGCGAACTTACACAACCACAAGGGCATAGTACCTCCGGCTCGCACGAGCGTTATAAAAGTAAAGAACGACTGGCCTGGGAGAAAGATAATGATTGCCTTAAACACATGCGTGAATGGATGTTGGGGAGTGATATTGCGAGTGAGTCTCAGATTAATGAGTTGGAAGTAAAAGCGAAGGAGGATGTTCTTATGGCTAAGAAAAAATCATTCGAAGAATTTATCTCGCCAATTAAAAAAGAGGTGTCTGAATTCTGTGATTTGCTGCTATCTCTTGATTTATCGGCCTTTGAAGCCGTTATCGTTAATTTAAAACGCATCAGTGAGCCACTTCGGAAAGATATTGGCATGGCCATTAATGTGGCATTAAATATTGCTCCGAAAAATTTTTTACTCAAAACCTTTAAGCAAAATTTTTATCATCATAACGCGGATCGCTATAGCTCTTATTTGCAAAGTGAAAATGCAAATGGAGCACTGGCCGTGAAGGAGGTAAAGCCTATCTACGACGAAAATGCGAAAATGGTTGACGGGTTTCAACTGATGCAGGCTTGCTTCGACTATCACTTTTCTACCAACCCCTTGGTGTTCGCCCTAGGCGAAGATGTAGGAAGAATTGGTGATGTAAACCAGGGTTTTGCCGGACTACAAGAGAAATTTGGAGAGATACGAATTACCGATACCGGAATCCGTGAAACCACCATCGTAGGGCAAGGGTATGGTGCAGCACAGCGTGGTTTCCGCCCCATCATTGAGATTCAATATCTCGATTATTTGCTCTATGCCCTTCAAATTATGAGCGACGATATTTCTACTTTACTATGGCGTACCAAAGGCGGGCAGAAAGCCCCGGTAATCATACGTACCCGTGGACATCGTTTGGAAGGTATTTGGCATAGCGGTTCGCCAATGGGAATGATTATAAATGCGATACGTGGTATGTATGTATGTGTGCCACGCACCAAGGCTCAAGCAGCAGGCATGTATAATACCTTATTACAAAGCGACGAACCCGCATTGATTATTGAATGCCTCAATGGGTATCGGCTAAAAGAGAAATTGCCCACCAATATGGCCGAGTTTACGGTTCCATTGGGAGTACCGGAAATACTATACGAAGGTGTTGACGTAACGCTCGTAAGTTATGGAAGCACACTCCGCATTATTGAGGAGGCGATGCAGCTGCTGGCTGAAAAAAATATTAAATGTGAACTCATCGATGTTCAAACGTTATTGCCGTTTGATGTGAATCATACGATTGTAGAGAGCATTAAGAAAACCAATAAAGTGATTTTTATTGATGAAGATGTTCCGGGCGGTGCTACGGCCTATATGATGCAACAGGTGCTAGAGAAACAAGAAGCCTATAAATACCTCGATTCGGCTCCGTTAACCATTACTGCGAAAGCTCACCGTCCTGCCTATGGTTCCGATGGTGATTATTTTAGCAAGCCTAATACGGAAGAAGTTTACGACGTGGTATTAGCCATGATGGAAGAATATGGGCATTTAAATTAATGCGATTGTTTATAATTATATCGATAAATAAATTAGACCGTTAATAAACAAAAAGTAAATATACTTTAGCTTCTGAAAGCTTTATACAACCAACTGATCCCTTACCACCCGATACCAAATGCAAACCCTAAATCGTTTCCTCATCGAAAGCAGCATACAGATGCCGCTTTACAATATTATTCAGTTTATTATCACTCCGGCCAAAGAATTGAGCCGGAAAATAAATATTGCCGGGTTGGAAGATATTTTAGGAGAGGCGGAAGCTACCAATGTGCAAGGGGAGGAGCAAAAAAAGCTCGATATATATGCCAATGATGAGTTTATTAAGTCGTTAAATGAATGTACTCATTGTGCTGCCATGATAAGTGAAGAGACGGAAGTAATAATACCTACCCAATTTTCGAATGCAGAGTATATCGTGGCTTTCGATCCGGTGGATGGAAGCAGCAATATCGATGTCAATGTTTCTATTGGCACTATTTTTTCGGTGTTTAAGAGAAAAAGTAAAAGCGGACCCATAACGGAAGATGATTGCCTGCAGGCCGGTTCAAATCAATTGGCAGCGGGTTATATTATCTATGGCTCTTCTACTATTTTGGTGATGACCACAGGGCAAGGCGTACACTCGTTTACCTTAGAGCCACATGTTGGAAAATTTTATTTGTCGGATACCCATATTAAAACGCCGTTAGACGGGAAAATTTATTCGTTAAATGAAGGTAACTATATTAAATTTCCGGAAGGGGTAAAGAAATATTTGAAATATTGTCAGGAAAACGATAAGGAAACCAACCGTCCCTATAGCAGTAGATATATAGGAAGTATGGTCGCCGATTTTCACCGTAACTTAAAAAAAGGAGGCATCTTTATTTATCCCAGCACCGAAAAAGACCCCAATGGTAAGCTCCGTATATTGTATGAGTGCAATCCCATGAGTTTCTTAATTGAGCAAGCCGGAGGTAAAGCCACCAATGGGAGTCAACGTATGTTAGATGTTGTTCCTACCTCCATACACCAACGCACACCTATTTTTGTAGGTTCCACCCACATGGTGGAAAAAGCAACTTCCATGATGGAAGAATTTGGAACCAGAACGTCGTAATTCAGGATCGGACGCCTGTCGATATTTTTTCCAATACGATCTTTGTATTGGATTATTTTAATCATTTGATTAAAATAGTTGTTTAATTAAAAATATTCTTGTTTCTTTGCATCATGATACCTCGTAAAATAAGTGTAGCGAAAAAGAAAACACCACAGGAAGACGGCACTACCGAGGAGAAAATAAAACAGGCAGCTCGTAAGGTATTTATTCGTAAAGGATTTGCGGCCACACGTACGCGCGACATAGCCGAAGAGGCAGGATTGAACTTGGCTTTACTGAATTATTATTTTAGAAGTAAAGAGAAGTTATTCGATCTTATTATGCTTGAAAATATGCAACAATTTATGCTCGGCATGAAAGATATCTTCAATAATGAAAGCTCAACATTGAATGTTAAAGTAATTGATTTCGTAGCGAATTATATCAACTTGTTAAAGTCGCAACCCGACTTACCGCTTTTTATCTTGCACGAATTAAAGGCCAACCCACAGAAATTTGTAGAGAATGTTGGAGTGAAGAAAGTGCTCTTCGAATCGCATTTTTTTAAACAGATAAATGAAGCCACCAAGGGAAAGATTGATTCGTTTCAATTGGTTATCAATATGATGGCGCTAACGGTTTTCCCATTTATTGCCTGTCCGTTATTAAAAAGCATTGGTAACCTTAAACAA
Organism: Bacteroidota bacterium; assembly: GCA_947507965.1. Classification (GTDB taxonomy): domain Bacteria; phylum Bacteroidota; class Bacteroidia; order UKL13-3; family UKL13-3; genus CAINMV01. The sequence continues at coordinate 3,830 of CANNQU010000067.1, read as the reverse complement.
AATCAATTTGATGAACTTATGGAAGAACGTAAAGTAATGATTCCACGCTGGATTAACAGTATGTTGAAAATTAAATAATAGGATGCTCATCGTCACCAACAAATCTAAAAAAATGTTTAAATGAAATATTTCCTCTTTTTCCTGGCACTCATGGGTTGTGTGGTTTTAACGCAAGGCCAAGTTCCCACGCTACTTACCATCGAAGATTGTTACCAGCAAGCCCAAAAAAACTATCCTCTTTTTAAGCAACGTGAGCTCTTTTTGAAAAGTGCCACATACGCCATGGAGAATGCCGCTAAGGGCTATTTACCGCAATTTAATTTGAATGCGCAAGCTACCTATCAGTCGGACGTAACACAACTTCCCATTAAATTGCCCAATGTAAATATCCCGTCGATAAGTAAAGATCAATATAAGATTTATGGAGAAGTGAATCAGGTGATTTATGATGCGGGTAATATAAAAAATCAGAAGCTTTCGATGGAAGCCAATGCCGCTATTGAAACACAAAAATTGGAAGTGGAACTGAAGAAAGTGAAGGAGAGGATTAATCAACTTTATTTTGGTATCTTGATCGTTGATGAACAAATGGCCCAAATGGTCATCTTAAACAAAGATATTTTGGCCGGCATAAATAAAACAAAAGCAGCCATTGATAATGGGGTGGCACTAAAGAGTAGTGTAGAGGTATTAGAAGTAGAACTATTGAAAATCAGCCAGCGGGTAATCGAATTAAAAGCAGCACGAAGGGCTTATTTAGAAATGCTTGGGTTATTCATGAACCAAACCTTTAGTGAGCAAATTTCACTTCAGAAACCAACGCCTATCGGTATTCCTCAAGCCATCAACCGTCCGGAACTCGATTTAATTGAGAAGCAAAAAAATATGCTTTCGATTCAAAGTAGTATCCTCGATTCGAAAAATCTTCCCAAGGTAGGCTTGTTTGCGCAAGGTGGTTTTGGTAGGCCTGCGTTGAATATGCTGAATAATGATTTCTCGGCATACTATATTGGTGGCGTTCGTGTGAACTGGTCGTTAGGCGGGTTCTATACCCACAAAAATGAAAGCGCAATTCTTGGTATAAACAGGGCTTCCTTGGATATTCAAAAAGAAACGTTTCTCTTTAATACGAACTTTACCCTGAAACAACAAAATATCGAGATCGTGAAGATGCAAGAGCTAATTAAAACCGATGTAGCCATCATTGCGTTACGAACGAAAATTAAAAATACAGCCTTTGCTCAACTAGAAAATGGAGTGCTTAATGCAAGTGAATATTTGCGCGAGTTGAATGCTGAAGATCAGGCAATACAAAATAAGTTATTGCATGAGGTACAGCTTTTAATGGCTCAATATGCGATTCAATTTACCATGGAGAATTAGCAATAGTGCACCGCATGACCCTGCATTCAAATACAATAAATATCGTTTATCCTTATAAATTAAAATATCAGAAATGAATTACATGAGTTTCAAAACCAGTACAAAAGAAATAAAATGGTCGACCGTTTTTCCCTTATCCTTCGTTTATTTTTCTGTATCCATTATTTTTTTCTTTGTTTCTTGCAAAGGGAACCAATCGAAATATGATGCATCGGGCACTTTTGAAGCCACAGAAACCATTATTTCCGCTGAAGCCAACGGAGTACTTAAACAGTTTGATATAACGGAGGGTGCAACCTTAACGGCAGGGCAATATATTGGTACCATTGACACGGTGCCTATTTACTTAAAGAAAAAGCAGCTCCTGGTACAAATACGAACTACCTTGAGCCAGAAACCCGATATTGCGAAGCAGCTTGCGGCTTTAACCATTCAATTGGCTGCGGCTCAAAAGGAACAAAAAAGAGTTCAACGTTTGTTGAAGGCCGATGCGGCAACCCCAAAGCAAATGGATGATGTGAATGCCCTGGTGGAGGTCATTAATAAGCAAATCGAAGCGCAATATTCCACCTTAGGTATCACTTCGGAAAGTATTACCCAGCAAACGAATCCTTTACTTATTCAAATCGAACAAATCGATGACCAGTTAGCGAAATGCAAAATTATAAATGCCGTTAATGGAACGGTTCTCACCCAATATGCTGAAGTAAACGAGATGGCCGCCATGGGTAAGCCGTTGTATAAAATAGCTGATTTATCGACCTTGGTATTGCGAGCCTATCTCACGGGCGATCAATTGACCTCAGTGAAGGTGAATCAACAACTTAACGTTTTAGTTGATGGTGAAAATGGAAAAAGTAAAGGGTATGAAGGAACGGTCGAATGGATAAGTACAAAAGCTGAGTTTACGCCCAAAACAATACAAACCAAAGATGAACGTGCTAATTTGGTGTACGCGATAAAAATAAGAGTGAAAAATGATGGGGTGCTTAAAATAGGAATGTATGCGGATGTTAAATTTTAAAATAGAGCACAAAACGAGATCCATCACAAAATAAATGAACACGAATACATCCTCTTCATTTCCGCCAACGAATGCTCCGTACTTGGTTGATTCTATTGGATCGAACGAGCTTTCAATACAAGTAAAAAATTTAACGAAGGTTTATGGGAAAGAGAAAATAATGGCCGTTGATGATATTTCCTTCTCAGTTGGTAAAGGTGAATTGTTTGGTTTAATCGGACCCGACGGAGCGGGGAAGACGAGCATCTTTCGTGTGCTCACCACCTTATTGCTTCCCGATGGAGGCTCGGCTACCGTGAATGGGAATGATGTGGTGAAGGATTATAAGAACATAAGAAACAGTGTTGGGTATATGCCGGGAAAATTTTCTTTATACCAAGATTTAAGTATTGAAGAGAATTTGAATTTTTTTGCTACCATTTTTGGTACTACCCTGGAGGAAAATTATGAGTTAATTCGGGATATCTATATCCAGATAGAACCATTTAAAAAACGAAGAGCCGGGAAGCTTTCAGGTGGCATGAAACAGAAGCTGGCCCTATGTTGCGCATTAATACATAAACCCACCGTTTTATTTTTAGATGAACCCACCACCGGAGTCGACCCGGTTTCGCGCAAAGAATTTTGGGAGATGTTGAAACGATTGAAGGAACAAAAGATTACCATTGTGGTTTCAACACCGTATATGGATGAGGCTAATTTGTGCGATCGCATCGCACTACTTCAGAAAGGTAAAATCTTATCCATCGATACCCCTGCTGCCATTATCGATTCTTATTCCGACATCTTATATAAAATAAAGGCCGATAATATCTATCATTTACATCAAGACATCAATGAATTTCAAAACACGAAAAGCTGTTTTAGTTTTGGTGATGCACTGCATTTATCCTTATCAAATAATGAGGAGGGCAACGCATCGAAGTTATTAGAATACCTCACGATACGAGGCCATAAAAACCTGATGATGGAACGCATTACACCAACCATTGAAGATTGTTTTATTAAATTATTAAAAAATTAAGATGGATGAAATCGTAATAAAAGCAACGAATCTTACCAAACGTTTTGGCGACTTCGTTGCCGTGAATGAAATTAATTTCGAAGTGTATAAAGGAGAGATATTCGGATTCTTAGGTGCTAATGGAGCCGGCAAAACAACAGCCATGCGGATGCTGTGTGGCCTTTCGGTTCCAAGTGCCGGGAAGGCCACCATTGCTGGTTTTGATGTTTTTAAGGAGACCAATAAAATTAAAATGAATATTGGGTATATGAGTCAAAAATTTTCCTTGTATGAGAACCTTACCGTACTCGAAAATATTTATTTCTTTGGTGGTATTTATGGATTAAACAATCAACAGCTGAAACAAAAAAGTGAAGTGCTGATTAATAAATTAGGATTGGAACATGAAGCAAAGAAGCT
>CANNQU010000066.1 GCA_947507965.1 Bacteroidota bacterium | reverse complement strand
TGGCTAGATAGTCCATTTGAATCATGTGAAAAGCCACTTGGTATAAATCAAATACAAGGGGTGCTTTTTTGAAAAGCAGAATTTGCAAGCTACAAGTCAATAAAATCAGTAAATTTGTAAGGATTTAAAAACGTTTAGGACACTATTGGTTTGAAAACAAGAGAAAAGAATGTAATGCACGGTGAGATTGACTACACTTAGAGAGAACATTGCACCTAAATACCGAAAACATGATACACCATCGGTGTGCTTTTTTTAAAAAAAATCACCTTCCATAAATACATTGTCGGAACCGCTGATTTTACTGATTAATGGATTACGCGGATTTTGACGATCACTTATTTCTTCTGTGTCATCGTTTAATCCGACTAATCGGTGATTCCTATTCGTTGATTCAGAATTTACCATCTAAAATCAATAGCCGACTGGACTATTTCAAACAACATGGAATTAAGTATAGTTAACAAGGCACTTTAGCAAAAGGGGCAAAATGTGGTGACTTGAGATTGAAATGAATTTTAGAAACAGGTAATTCCAAAATCAGTTAATTTGCTGCCAACAGCGCCTAACCTAATGGCGTGGAAAGAAATTAGTAAAAATAAAACATAAGTCGCTACCTTTGCCAAGCCCGAAACCATTAGCCTTAATGCGGAAGCGCGTGCTAACTTGAAACAAACGATAAAAGAACAACTTTGATTATAATAAAATAAACGGGGTAAGTGGAAAACCAAATAGCGTAAGTAAAAAAAAATACACAATGAAAAAATTTATGATTGACATCCTTTTACAAGGAATAGACAATGAAACAAGATTGAAGCTACTACCAGGAGAACAAGAAATAATAAAAGAATGGGAAGACAATGGGACACTTTTGGCTACCTACATAAAAGGTGACACTGCTGGAATCTACCTGGTGTTAATGGCAAATGACAAATCAGACGCAGACAAAAAACTCTCAACTTTGCCTTACTATCCCTATATGAAAATTGAAATAATGACATTGAGGTAATCATTTAGAAATTGAACAAGAAAAGTACGAAGGCATAACACGGGTTTTGGCAAAAGTGGTGGTTCAGTGCTCCGTGTACGCATTTGTGGTTAATCAAACATGGGTTCTCCGCATCAGCGTTTGTGGTGAAAATCGCCACCTTTGCCAAGTCCTCAATCGTTAGTGGCAACCTTACGAAGCTATGTAGGTAGAATTAGAAAAAAGAAGCATCCAAATGAAAACAGTAATCGTAACAGGAGCAAACAGTGGCCTTGGTTTATGGACATCTAAGTATCTTCTTGATTTAGGTTATCGCGTTATTATGGCCTGTAGAGATATTGAAAAAACCCGAAAAACGATTAACGGATTTCCTGAGTTTGACCAGAGTAAGGAGTTTATTATAAAAAAACTGGACTTAGCTGATTTTGAAAGCATCAGGGATTTTGTTGACAACTTATCAGACATCGAAGACATTTATGCCCTTGACTGTAATGGAGGAATATCGTATGAAGGACAATTTCGTTATACCAAAAATGGTGTTGAAGAAACTTTCGGAACAAATTATTTAGGACATTTTCTGCTAACCAATTTGCTACTTGAAAAGTACAACATTGAAAGAATTGTTATGGTTTCAAGTGAATTGCACAACCCTAAAAATAAATCGCCATTTGCGAAAGCAGCATTTAAACCTGTAAATGAATTAGCCTATCCGAAAGTGGATGAAAATTCAACTTTACAAAAACAAGCACAATCCTTTTATGCTACTTCTAAACTATGTGTTCTGCTATTTGCGTATGAACTTGACCGAAGGCTTAAAAGGAAAGCATTACCTAAATATACATTGGTGAATGCCATTAATCCTGGATTGATGCTTACAACAAATCTTGGCAGAACACATAAACCGGGAGAAAATATTTACAGAAAATTACTAGACCTATTTTTCAAAATTATCGGTTTGTCCGATAATCCAAAAGCTTCTGCAAAAGCTGTTGTTCAATTAATTGATTCCGTTAAAACAAGTGGACAATATTATGATATAAACAAGGCTATTCAGTCATCATCTGACAGCTATGGTGAACAAAATGCAAAAGTGCTATGGGAAGGAAGCGAAAAAATAATTGGCTCAAAATTTCTTGCTATATGAAAAGTCTATTTTTACAGAAATGGATAGTAGTTCCATTGCTTTTAATTTCACTCCTAATACTATTTATTTTTATGACAATAATAAAAGCCAAATCACAAACACTTGAGACGGTTCCAAATGTGGACTTGAATAAATTTGTAGGCAAGTGGTATGAAATTGCCTCTTATCCTCAACGCTTTCAAAAAGGCTGTCATTGCACCACAGCCGAATATTCATTAAGTGAAAAAGGTTATGTAATTGTTGAAAACCGATGCAACAAAGACAGTATAAATGGAAAACAATCTTACATCAAAGGGAAAGCATTTATTGAAAAAGGTTCAGGTAATTCAAAATTGAAAGTTCAATTCTTTTGGCCATTCAAAGGAAAATATTGGATAATTGATTTAGCTGATGACTACAGTTATGCGGTCGTAAGTCATCCCAACAAAAAATATTTATGGATTCTATCAAGAACTCCTAAGATGGATCCTACAGTATATGAGCAAATTCTTTCCCGATTAAAAGAAAAGGGATTTGATTTAACGAAACTCCAATTCACCAAACAAATTTGACACGTAATGACTGTACTAACCCCTTAGCGCTGGACCAAATTAAATAATTAAAGTAGTACCATAACCTTTATTGTAACTTTAAGCAGTTATAATAGACAACAAGCGAAATGTCGGTACATTAATTATATTTGCGTAAAAGCGGATGAGAGAAAGTAATTTCATTTAATAACCATTCGCAACTCGATTTTTTTTACCAATTTACCCCTAACTACCTTATGGCAGGCTACTCTATCTATTTATTGTTTTTGGTTCTAAGCGTCGTTCTACTTTATTCCGTCACCTTAATTGCCTTTAGTTTCTATCAAAACAAAAACGATAAATCGTTGGTACTCTTTCTGGCACTCGTAGTTTTTACTCTTATCTCACTCTATGCGTGTTTAACAACCAACGCAAAAACCATAACCTGGTTTTGGATTATATTTATAACGATACGTTTGATCATACGAAGGGATGATTTTAGGATCCCGGAACTCCGTGCCTCGAAAATGATGGTCTATCCAAAGATTTTCATTCGGTTGCTTTTTTACAGCGCTGCTTCATTTTTTTTCTGCCATTGGTTTTTTCGTTATCATTTAAATTTTAATGGGGTACTCTTTGAAACGCATAACGACATTGTATCCTATGCTAGAATGGCAACTCATTTAAATAATTTCGGGTTCGAAAATCGAAATCTTGATCATCTGATGGGAATCAATACGTTTAATGAATTATACCACTATGGCGACCTCTGGTCCATTGCCCTAGTGGCTAAACTATTTGGAATTAAAACGATCCTTGCTGAAATCTATATCATTATTCCAATCTTTATGGCATTGGTTTTTTTGTTGCTAACCAACCTTGTTTTCAGAAATAAAACGACCGGATATTTAACACTTATGATCCTTGGCTTATGGTTTTTATTCTCTTCCATTTTACCTTTTAAAACTCAAATAAACCTTATTGATAATAGCATATTCCTGTTTGCACCACTCGTGTTTACGGCTAAAATATATCTTATTTTTATCATCCTCTTGGTATTTTTTAGTGCCGATGTTAATGTGCTCGGGAATCAACTATTTCTGCTCGTTGGTATCGGCTCCTTCTATACTCCTGTACTTATTCCGATTTCCATGTTTTTGGTTTTTATAAACCTTTACAATAACCCCAATAAAATATTTAGTACCCCTTTTTTACTTTCAAAACTTCTCCTGCCGATTTCCATGGTATTAAGTTTTAGTTTGTTTTATACTTTCTTTTCTGACAAAAACGGGAATTCCTTTTTTGAAGGGAAATCCTTATTGATGGATTACCTGTTAAGCAAACAATATTGGATTAATTTCATTCGTAATTTTAAATTCTTCATGATTGGAATTATTACCACCACAATATTTGTTGGCATTATTCTCCTCTTGTTCATTCGTCGTAGCTTCAAGGAATTTGCCATGCAGGCGCTTCGACGGGCCCAATCTTCCAAAATGTTTCGATATGTTATTTTGCTTAATCTTTCAGGATATATTTCGTATAATGTACTTAATGTATTTTTCGATTCCGGTCAACTCTTTCAGCTTCTTCAGCTGATCATTTATTGCCTTGTTTTAAGCGTTTTCTTTGCTTCCTTGCTGACCTACCTCTCACGCATTAAAAAAATACTTTTACTCCTTTTTCTTTTGATGATATCCTATTTTCAAAATCAATACCTCATAAAAAATGGCACCATAGGAACGGTGATTGCTGACACTGAATTTTATGAAAAAATTAAAAACGTAACGGATAATGATAATGGCAATGGATTTGTATTCATTCGTGATTCCTCATTATTAAATACGCCTTGGAAGAAGATCGTATCCTTTGAAATTCCAGCATTCGACCTGGTCTATTACTTTAAAGATTATAATCCTATTTGCATCTCTGTTATGAATATCAAGTATTCAACATCAAATACTCATGAAGTTGTTGAAAGAGCAAACATAAGGAACAACTCTTTTTATCGATATTATACGAAGCATCAGTTAACGGATGTGGAGCTGGCACAGAAACAATTCATATCCGAATATAACTGCTGCTATGTCTTTATTGATGCCACGCTACCGATTCCAACCTATCTGAGTGAGAACGCCATTTGTCAATTTAATTCCAAAACGTTAAATTTAAACTTTCTTAAGATTGATTTAACCAAGTTGTAACCTTCATCGATCGATGAAGTCTCTTCTTTTTCACCACTTCCATTGATCATTAAAATAAGCAAGCGAATGGAGAGTAACAGTGAGCCCGGAAGAGTAAACATTAGTAGAACCACCTTTGAAATTATAAAAAATGATTTTACATGTACCTACAGAGGGAAAATAGAAGTGAAGAACAAGGGTGAGATGGACATGTACTTTGTTGAAAAGAAAATACATGACAATCGCTTGTTAAGCCAATAATAAACCTTTTCTTTACGAACGAGCAAACGAATCTCAATATGCATCAACAATCCTTCACCCAACCGTATAACATCTTTTTTTTAATGCTCCCCGCCGGTATCAGCTTCGGCTTTACCAGTGTAACATTACCGTATTTGCTTACACAGAATGGCTTTTCGGTAGCCTTTATCGCAGGCATCGTAGCCATTGGAGCATCGGCAAGCCTCTGGCGGTTTCTATGGGGACCCATTACCGATCTTACGCTAAGTCTGCGACGATGGTTTGGAATGGGTATGTTAGCTTGTACTACATCCTTGTTATTGCTAAGCTTCACCCCATTTACCACGCAGGGGGCTACCCTACTCACCGTCATCGTTTTTATCTCGCAGATTGCCGCTAACTTTTTATTAGTACCAATCGGTGGAATAATGGCCAACCGAATTAAGGAAGAAAAGAAAGGGAGAGCAGGAGGTTGGTATCAGGCAGGCAATTTAGGAGGCGTTGGGTTGGGCGGTGGTGTTGGCTTGTGGCTATCTACCCATTACAGCATTACCCTAGCGGGCTTGTTTTTATGTACGATATCCATATTAAGTTCTTTGGTCATACTTACCATAAAAGATGTTCATCATGGCAAGCAGAATAGCATTAAATCGGAGTTTTTAATTATAGGAATGGATATTCTAGCGATGATAAAAGTTCCATTGGTATTGTTCATTATTATTATGTTATGTATGCCTATAGGCACTGGAGCTGCTTCCAATTTGTGGTCGGCCATTGCAAGCGATTGGAAAACCAATGCCGATACGGTAGCCTTAGTAACCGGCATTTTAAGTGGTATCGTAGGAACCATCGGTTGTGTGGCTGGTGGTTTTATTGCCGATCGTTGGGGGGTATGGGTTTCCTACTTAGGGGCGGGGGTATTATGCGCCTTGGTTACCTTGGTGATGGCTCTGTTTCCATTACAGCCCTACGTATATGTATCGGGAGTGTTGGCTTATGCTCTTGGTTTGGGCTTCATGAATGCGGCCTTTACTTTCGTCGTATTATTTGCTATTGGAAATAAAAATGCATCAACAAAATACGCCTTACTTTCCTCCTTAGGAAATATCCCGGTGGTATATATGACAGCCTTTGATGGCTGGATGCACGATCGGTATAACAGTCAATGGATGCTATTCATGGAAGCGGCCCTGTGTTTATTATTTGTGTTCGTATGTATTGCTATTTTAACTAAAATGAAGTCGAGAAAGATGTTATTGCAAAGAGCAGAATAGGCTATATTTATTATTTATTCCCATGGATATAGCATAAACCTGGAGACGTTAAAACGAAATAACAAGAATAGAAAGCAAACCCATTGGTAACATTATTTAAGCTCCTGTCCATCATGAAAAAAATACTTTGTACGTATCTATTCGCTTGCCTTATCACGGCCTGCTCCGGCAATAATAACGTGGCATCGGCAACAGAAGTAAAGGAACAAAAGGAGTTGAATGATTCCATTAAAGAAAAAACTAATATCACCCCTTATTCTACGGAATACTTGTTAGGGAAATTCAATCCGAAAACAGATACCTCTTTCCTTGCCATTCCACTTACCTATTGCAGCCACGAGGCCATGTACCTCCGAAAAGAAGCCCTTCATGCCTTTATAGAAATGGCTGATGCGGCAAAAAAGGACGGCATTTCAATTAAAATCATTTCAGCCACAAGAACCTTCAACGACCAGAAAATGGTATGGGAAGCAAAATGGAATGGAAGCCGGTTGGTGAATGGGCTAAACTTAGCACAAACCATACATGACCCTACCGAAAGAGCAAAAAAAATTCTTCATTACAGTTCAATGCCCGGAACATCTCGTCATCATTGGGGTACCGATATCGACATTAATAATCTGGAGCCCGCCTATTACAATACACCCTATGGGAAAAAAGTATATGCGTGGATGAAAACGAATGCAGCACATTTTGGCTTTTGTAATCCGTATTCAATAAAAAACGAATATCGCCCGAATGGGTACGAAGAAGAAAAATGGCATTGGAGTTATATGCCCCTTTCATCCGAACTGTTGATAGACTATTTACATGAAATTAAACCCGAATTAATTCTAGGTTTTGCCGGTGCTGAAACGGCCTTGAAGGTGAATATTATAGCATTTTATGTACAAGGAATTAATCCCGACTGTAATTAATATTTGAATGGAGATATTCTAAAAAATAAACGTAACGATATCCATTCATCAATTACGAATGGATATCGTTACGTTATCGGTATGAAATGAATTATAGGGTCTCCAACACCACTTTCATTGCGGCGAAGTTTATTTGATCGGCAGCCGATTCCAAGGCCTCAGCATAAACAATAATTCCATCGCCATTAATAATAAAGGCCGCACGGCGTGCATTACCTCTCATTCCTGCAATCCAGGTTTCGTATTGCACATCATAATCTTTGCAGGTTTCTTTATTGTAATCGCTTAACAAATCGAACGCTAAATTCTGTTCCGACTTGAATTTCCCTAACGTAAAAGGCGAATCGCAGCTACATCCTAAAACAACACAATTCAAACTGTTGTAGAATGAATTGTCGTCACGCAAACTGCACATCTGGGCAGTACAACCTCCAGTAAATGCTGCTGGAAAAAAATGCAATACAACCGTTTGTCCTTTGAAATCGGCCAATGCAATCTCTTTTTTCTCGGTGTTGAATAATTTAAATTCGGGGGCTTTATCGCCTACTTTTAATGCCATGATAATTGAAAATTTTAAATATTAATTTAGGTGTTGAAAATTCTTATTCGTTTAATAAACCGTAATTTATGGGTGTATTTCTTTTGCTCTAAACTATAAATTCCGGTTTGATCGATTCGATCGATTTTTACTTTGGCACTGGCATGAATTATTTGTTCGTTTTCGATGATAATTCCTACATGCGATATTTTATCATCCCCTCCAAAAAAAGCCAAATCGCCGATTCTTGTTTCATTCATAAACGTAATAAACTCGCCTTGCTGGGCTTGCTGCCAGGCATCACGTTTGAGGCGCACATTCATAATTTTATAAACGAGCTGTGTAAAACCACTACAATCAATGCCAAAAGGAGTTTTTCCTCCCCATCGATAGGGTGCATGTAAAAACTGCATCGCTGTTTTCTGCAAGAAAGCCGTATCGTATTTTTTTTTATGGCTGGTTACTCTTCCGTTAACATTAAATTTCTCTTTTCCCAGTTTCACAATCAGGCCATCATAATTAGGCAACGAGCTACCAATTAATATTGGAATCTGACGTTTACTGCTGATGGCTGGTTGTAAAATATCGTAACTGCAAGGGTGTAGTTTTTTTTTATCGCTTTTATAGTCAATGCCACTACAAGAAGCATATACCGAATTTAAAACCCAACCCTCATAATCATCGAAGCTACATTTTATCTTGATCCACTCCTTATGTTCATCGAGTACTTCAAAGCTATCGCCAAAAAGCAACTCAGACACCTGTTCACTCCTATGAGAAGCTTCTTTGCGCATAGGTACGCAGGATATATCACAGATACCGTACATGATGCAGTGGTTCGTGGTTAGTTCGTGCCGTGATATACGTATTTCACGTAAGCAAAGCCTGACCCATGAATGGTGACGTCGGTTTAAATATGTAACGAAGCTTTCCGAGCTAATAGCACTTCGTCTGTTTCTCTTCTTTCCGGATCGTCAATACAACAATCTACAGGACAAACAGCAGCGCATTGCGGTTCTTCGTGAAAGCCTTTGCATTCGGTGCATTTATACGGGGAGATGAAGTACACATCATCAGAAATAGGAGCGTGACGTTTTGAAACATCCACCATTTCGCCTTCAAAACTTATGTTTCCTGCCACCGTTGTTCCATCACTAAATGCCCATTCGGCACCTCCTTCGTAAATTGCATTATTCGGACACTCTGGTTCGCATGCACCACAATTGATACATTCATCGGTAATAATAATTGCCATAATATTCTACGTTTAATTTTTTTTACAAAAATACAAGTTTGGTTGATAATGTGGGGTCTTATTTTATAAATTTATCTAGTTTAAATTTATTTTAAATTATCCTTAAACCCTCTCCAAAACTAAAGCACTAGCACCTCCACCGCCGTTACAAATTCCGGTAACCCCAATTCTTTTATTGGTGCTAATCAATTGACTTATCAAGGTACACACAATTCGGCTGCCGCTGCTTCCTAAAGGATGCCCTAAGGCTACCGCACCACCCCAGATATTTACTTTACGAGGATCTATTTTTAGTTTTTCAATATTCGCTAACCCAACCACAGCAAAAGCCTCGTTTAGTTCAAACAAATCAACCTCATCGATGGTTATTCCTGCTTTAAGTAATGCTTTAGGTATGGCTAGAGACGGGGCCGTAGTAAACCATTCTGGAGCCTGAGCAGCATCGGCATACGATAAAATCTTGGCTAACGGCTTTAAACCTAATTCCCGTACTTTATCACCACTCATTAGCACCAATGCACTCGCGCCATCGTTCATCGTAGAGGCGTTGGCAGCAGTAACGGTTCCTTCTTTATTGAACACTGGCTTTAATGCAGGAATTTTATCGAAATTAACTTTAAGGTAATCTTCATCGGCAGAAACCATCATCGTTTCCTTGCCTTTACTTACCTCTACCCCTACTAATTCATAGTCGAAATGTTTGGCCAGATACGCTGCAGCTGCTTTTTTGTATGACTCAATAGCAAACGCATCTTGCTGCTCGCGGGTGAAATTCATTTCTTTGGCACATAAGTCGGCGCAATTGCCCATCGCATAATCATGATAAACATCCCATAATCCATCTTTTTGCAATCCATCAACCAATATCCCGTTGCCATACTTATATCCACTTCTTGCCTTGTCGATATAATAGGGTACATTACTCATACTCTCCATCCCTCCTGCTACCACAATATCGGCATCGCCACACAAAATATTTTGTGCAGCAAACATCAGTGCTTTACTTCCCGAGGCACACACTTTATTCACCGTTGTCGTAGGAATATTATTTCCTAAGCCAGCATAAATTGCCACCTGTGTAGCTGGAGCCTGGCCTAAAGAAGCCTGTAAAACATTACCCATATAGAGCTCCTCAACCAAGGAAGACTCAATACCAGCTCTGCGCACCGCCTCCTTCACCGCTATGGCGCCTAATTTAGTAGCAGAAACGCTACTTAACGACCCCATGAAACTGCCCATTGGGGTGCGGGCGATCGATACAATATAAACTTCTTTTGACATGATAAATAGGTTGAATTTTAATATCGCAAAAGTAAGATAAAAGAATGGGAAATGGGAAACGTGAAGAAAGGAAACATAAAAAAGAAACTTTAAATTTGTGTTCTTAAAAAAATAACTTTGCTGACGATGCAAAAGATAGTTCATTTATTTCACCAATACTTCTCCATTCTGGCAGCCCTCTTCTTCGCCATGCTTTTCTATATATTTAGAGGAGATTACTTTTTTGGAGATGCGATAACGTCAACTTCACGCTCAACAACCTATATATTCGAACAAGGTATTTATTTTTACCCATCCGGTTTCGACCCCGGACACCCTCCGACCTATTCTATCCTACTCGCATTTTGTTGGAAACTATTTGGCAAATCGTTGCTCGTAAGCCATGCCTACGGCATGCTATGGTGTGTTATCCTATTCGTCGGATTTAGAAAAGTGAGTCGGCTATTTTTAAGCCTGCACTATACCAATTATGCTTCCGTTTTGGTGTTAATGCATCCTACCTTCATTTCACAAAATGCCATGATGCTCAATACCTCAATGCTTATGGGGTGTTTTCTATGGTCAATTTATTATTTGGTTTCAAAACAAAATTTGAAGCTCACCATCATCTTAAGCATCATGATCGTTACTCATTTGCAAGGATCGTTTTTCTTGGCATCGATAGCCATCACCGATTTCATAATAAACCGGAAGACGACACCTTTTCTTTCCTTTCTTAAAACCAAGTTCCTTGTTTATGCTATACCATTCATCTTATTCCTTGGTTGGCTTCTCGTGCATTATTACCATGCCGGATGGTGGATTATATCTCCCGATTTTAGTGATGCCCATGAAACAAACTCCCTACTTCAAGTAGTGAAAGGGCTTGCCTATTGTACCTGGCGATTTATCGATTATGGGATGCTGGTACCGATTCTTATCTATTTTATTGCCAAGATTCGAAGTAAAAAAATCGATGACCCCGATTTATTACTGTGGATACCACTGCTTGTAAGTAGTATAATCATGAGTTTAATATTAAAAAATACCATTGCTCATCGTTATTTCCTGGGCTTTGAATTGTTTTTAATCATTTTAACGATTCGAGAAATTTCATTTTATTCAAAGCAACAAGCAATTTATTACATCATGATGATGGTGGCCTTCGCAGCAGGCAACTTCATCTATTATCCTGGCAAAACCATCGCCGATGCCAATATAAGATACCGTGATAGTTTTGGTGCTATGGGGGCCATGTACCAAGACCTTAGTCCGAATAAAAACATCTTCAGTAAAGCCCCTTTAGCCAACCCAATGAAATATATCAACTTGCAATCGGATGACACCTATTTAAAGCGCATCGATTGGCCCATGGAGAGCTTGCCGGCCGTGGTTTCAAGTAACGTATGTGCTGAATTTACCACGACAGAAAACGAAATATTAAATACATGGTATGGTAAAAGCTATGAACATGGGGCCGTTTATGTGAATTATTTTTTAAATCCTAAATACAACGAAAAACCAACCAACTGGAAGTTAAGAGAGCCGGGTATCTTGGAGACCTGGATGAGTAAACTCAAAAAGAAATTCAAATAATTAATTTTAAAAAAATACCTATGGACTACGAAGTAATTTATAGAAGTGCTGCCGTTTATATTTTTATGATTATCGCCATACGGTTGGCCGGAAAAAAAGAACTATCACAACTCTCCACCACCGATTTGGTTTTTATCATTTTGATTAGCAATTCCGTTCAAAATGCAATGGTAGGATCCAATTCTTCATTGCTTGGAGGGATCATAGCCGCCAGCACCTTATTTATTCTGAATTATATCTTAAAGCTAGGGATGTACCGAAGTAAATTTTTCAAGAAAGCGGTAGAAGGCGAGCCTATATTATTAATCGACAACGGCCTGATGAATATGGAAAATTTAGAAAGCACCAAAATAACCGAAGATGAATTAGCCGAGTCGATTAGAGAGCATGGGTTGGAGAATTATACAAAAGTGAAACTGGCCATACTCGAGGTCGATGGCAATATTAGTGTTATCAGCTTGGATAATAATAAGCTAATCCAAACACGTCATAAACGCAAAAAAATGCACAAGAAATATGCCGGCAATTAATTCTTTTTCTGATAAACTTCCACCCCGTTTATAAACGTATTCAGGGGTGTTGAATTTCTTATTTTCAGCAAGTCGTCTTTTAAATAATCGACTTCCTCAATAATAAAATCGGCATATTTCCCTTTTTCAATACTACCCTTTTCTTTTTCTTCAAAATTACCTTTTGCGGCCCAAATGGTGATACCCCGCAACGCCTCTTCTCGAGTGAGCGCTTCGTTGAATTGAAAACCATCTTTCGGTAAGTTCTCGCCATCTCTCCTACCTACAGCAGCATAGAACGTATATTGAGGATTCAGATATTCAACGGGAAAATCGGTACCTAATGGCATCCAGCCATTTTCATTTAATAAACTTTTATATGCATAAGCCCTTTGCATTCGCTCTTCGCCCAATCGATCTTTTGCCCAGTACATATCGCTGGTAGCATGGGTAGGCTGCACGGATGGGATGATGGAATAACTTCCAAAATGATGGATATCATGGGCATCTACCACCTGGGCATGTTCAATACGCCAACGTAAATCATTTTTTGATTTCAAATATTTTGCATAGACATTCAAAATAAAGGCGTTAGCGCTATCGCCAATGGCATGGGTATTAAGTTGAAAGTCGTTTTTAATGGCCCAGGCCGCATATTTTTCTAACTCCTCCAACGAAATGTTCATGGAGCCCGAGTGATTTATCTTATCCGAATAGTCTTCTTTTAATTTTGCACCTCTGCTTCCCAACGCCCCATCGGCATACACTTTCAATGATTGTACATTTAAATAGGGTGTTTTAATTTTTCCCTTCGATTCGAAATAGTTGAGGTTATCGGGAGTGGCCGAAACCATCGCATAAATTCGTAATTTTAATGCTTTAGCTTTTTGCAAAGAATCAATAAATGAAATTTGCTTTGGGTTGAGTCCGGCATCACTTAATGAGGTTATCCCCAATTTAAAGCACTCTTCCTGTGCTACCATAAGCTCTCTGATGAGCAATTCGGTTGCCAGCTCGGGAATAAGCTTTTCGGCTGCTTCCATGGCCTTATCAAAAATAATGCCGGTAGGTTTGCCGTCTTTCATCTCAATATATTCTGTGTTTTGAAAAGGCAATAAGGCACTCTGGGCAAGTTCCCAAAACTTGGCATTCACAAGTGCTGCATGGCCATCGATGCGTTTCAAAAAAACCGGTTTATAGGAGAAGAATTTACTTAGCCTTTCATTCGTTGGAAATTCCTTCTTCACCCAGTCATTTTGATCCCATCCTCTACCATAAATAATAACAGGATGTTCCTTACTATCGTAAACAGCAACTCTTTCCATTACTTTTTCATACGAATCGGTACCTACAAGCTGGCATTTATATAAGTCGCCGGCATACCCTAGAAAATGGCAATGCGCATCAATGAAACCAGGATAAACATAGTGCTGTTGTAAATCTATTTTCTTAGCGGTTTGATATTTCTCCAATAACTCACTACTGCTGCCAATTGCAATAAATTTGCCATTTTTTACGGCAAAAGCTTCTGCGATTGAAAATGATTCATCGACGGTAACCACCTTTCCATTATAATAAATGGCATCGGCTTTGGGCTTGAAATTACAACTCACGATTGTTGCAAAAATGGCCATATAAACGAAATATTTTTTCATATAATTAATGTAATTCAATGGAAGGATCCCAAAAATGTTTTTTAAAATTTTCTACTTTATCTTCAAAGACTATGATGTTCTCTTGTTCTAATAATTCCTGCATTTGATGGGGAGTACTAAAATGAATTTTACCGGTGAGCAAACCATTCCTATTCACTACTCGATGTGCTGGAACCCTTGGGGTAATTGAATGAGCAGCATTCATAGCCCATCCTACCATCCTACTACTTCCTTTACTTCCTAAATAGGCAGCGATGGCACCATAACTCGTCACCCGTCCAAAAGGAATTAACCGCACCACAGCAAAAACGTCATCAAAGAATGAATAGGTGTTATTAGAGTACATACTAAAGATGCATTGCTTCCGCTATCAATTCACTTAAATCCTTAATTTGAATGCTTTCTTCTTTGTTAAAGTGTTTTAAACCATCATGCATCATAGTCGTACAAAAAGGACAATTGACAGCAATCGTATCGGCTTTGGTATCGATGGCTTCTTCGGCCCGTTCAATATATATTTCCTTGCTTCCTTTTTCGGCTTCTTTAAACATTTGAGCCCCGCCTGCACCGCAGCATAACCCATTGCTTTTGCATCGTTTCATCTCCACCAAGTCGGCCTTTAATGCTTCCAAAATATGTCGCGGAGCTTCATATACTCCATTGGCTCTACCCAAATAACAGCTGTCGTGATACGTAATTTTTTTACCTTCTGTGCTCCGGTCTTCTATCACTAATTTGCCTTCCTCGATGAGCTTCTCTAAAAATTCAGCATGATGCAACACCTCATAATGACCACCAAACTGAGGATATTCATTTTTTAAGGTATTAAAACAATGGGGGCAGGTGGTGACAATATTTTTTATCCCGTACATATTCAACACCTGAACATTATTCATGGCCTGCATTTGAAACAAAAACTCGTTACCCGCACGTTTTGCCGGATCGCCCGTGCAGCTCTCTTCGGTGCCCAACACCGCAAAATTCACCCCGGTATGTGTTAGAATCTTTGCAAAAGAACGCGTCACTTTCTTCGCTCGATCGTCGAAACTACCGGCACATCCAACCCAGAAAAGCACTTCAGGAACTTCACCATTTGCTTGCATTTCAGCCATTGTTTTAACATGTAGTGTCATCGTAGTAATTTTGGCAAAGTAAGAGAATAAATTACGAAATAAAAATTACAAATTTTGATGAATGGTAAGCTTTAGGGGGTTATTCCGAATTTGATGTACTGGGTTAAGCTTAATTTTCAATGCTGGTCAAGTAAGAAGAAAGAAACCCTTGTCGCTGCCATTAATCTTGGAGGGAAGTTTTTTATTATGAAATACGATAGATCCTTCCTTCGTCTGGGCAATACAACAGGGTCTATGCATCCAGTTTTCCGTCGCTACATGGGTGTGTTGATGGCTTCTCATTAACGTTGTTTTATATCGTTGGTTTTTGAGATCCTTCCTGCGTCAGGATGACAATACAACAGGGTCTATGCATCCAGTTTTCCGTCGCTACATGGGTGTGTTGATGGCTTCTCATTAGCGTTGTTTATATCGTTGGTTTTT
>CANNQU010000065.1 GCA_947507965.1 Bacteroidota bacterium | reverse complement strand
GAATTAAATCTAGATCGATCTAATTTAGAAATTATTTGAGAAAACAATGTTAGATTTGCCATAGGAAGGGGGGCTTTTGAAGAACCTCAAAGGTAACTCTGAGGAAAAGACTTCCCTTTCCTTTTTTTAAACGTTTAGGACGCTATTGTAATAAAAATAATAATATGCTGGAAAATGTTTTTTGGCATAGAATTGGTATAACTTCGCACTATGAAAAAGTTACAAATTCTTGTAATAATTTGCTTTTCCCTTATCAATTCAACCTTTAGTAAAATAATTGGTCCAGAGCAAGAGATTTTTTCCGAATTAAGCAATAATTTCAAATCGGCTAATGCAAAAGAAATAGCCAAATACTTTGCCAACACCGTTGATGTAACCCTACCCTCCAGTGAAGACCAGTATAGTAAGTCGCAGGCCGAAATGGTTCTTAAGAATTTTTTTTCACAGCATCCTCCAACAGGCTTCATACTCGAACATCAAGGAGCATCAAATAACGGAAAATATATGGTGGGTAAATTAGCTACCTCCAAAGGAACGTTCAAGGTATATCTTTTTTTGAAGGATATTGGAGGTGTTAATAGCATCAGTGAGTTAAAGATAGAAACTCCTTAAAAAACGCCTTTCCATTTATTTCATAAATAATGTCGGCGCTGCGTCGACATTTTTTTTCTCTACTTTTACAAAAAAAATATCATGTTTATTGATTTTGCATCCAACTACGAAATTAAGCAACTCCTTGCTTATTCCCTGAATGAAGATATAAGAGATGGCGACCATAGCAGCATGAGTTGCATTGCTTCCGAAAAAATTGACACGGCCATGCTTTTAGTAAAAGGCGACGGCATAATTGCAGGGATTGCTCTGGTGCAAACCATAATAGAAATGGTTGACACCAATTTAAGAATGGAAACATTAATGAAAGATGGAGACATCGTTAAACGAGGTGATATCGTTTTCCATCTAAAAGGCCGAACCCACAGTATCTTAAAAAGCGAACGATTGATATTGAATTTTATGCAACGCTTAAGTGGCATTGCCACCATTACCAACACCTATGTGAGGGCAATTAGTGATACCGGTTGTAAATTGTTAGATACGCGCAAAACCACTCCGGGCCTGAGGCTACTCGAAAAATGGGCTGTTTTTATGGGGGGCGGAAAAAATCACCGGATAGGGCTTTATGATATGATTATGCTAAAAGATAACCATATTGATGCTGCTGGTGGCATAGCAAAAGCATTATCCATGGCCAACGACTACCGAAAAAGAGTAAATCCAATATTAAAAATTGAGGTGGAAACAAGGACTATCGATGAGGTAAAGCAAGTCCTGAAAGAAGGCATCGCCGACCGAATCATGTTCGATAATTTCACTCCCGAAAAAACGAGGGAAGCCGTGGAAATCATTGCCAACACGATGGAAACAGAAGCCAGTGGTGGAATTACGTTGGCGAATATTCTTGACTACGCACAAACCGGGGTAAACTATATTTCAGTTGGTGCTCTTACGCATTCGGTAAAAGCATTAGATCTGAGTTTGAAAATAATTAAATAATTCACACACACCTGTTTCTAATTAATATTCCTTTTCTCGTTTTTTAATTCGTAATTGCAAGCCGTGTATACTATATTCATAAACGACAAGCCCTTTATCATTACAGATGATTGGGACTACTTCATCAACGATGCATCGTATTTGCATTATTATAATGATGATTTGCTAACCATTAATAAGATAGCTCATGATTTTATAGGCAACAAGGCAAATAAAGGTTTGGTTTTGCATGCCTCTAATGCAGTAAAAGCATTCGAAACTTTTTGTACGAATTATGAGTTGATTGAAGCAGCAGGGGGTATCGTTGAAAATGAATTAGATGAAGTTCTCTTGATCTATAGAAAAGGTCGTTGGGACCTTCCAAAGGGGAAAATGGAAGTAGGAGAAACAGAAATGATTGCTGCCAAACGTGAGGTAATGGAAGAATGTGGGTTAACCGCGGTGGAGGTAAAGGCGAAACTCATCACCACCTACCATACTTTTTTTCTGCCACAAAAAAATGTGATGAAAATTTCACATTGGTATATGATGTCTAGTTCAAGTACGGAAAAAATAAAACCACAACTCGAGGAAGACATCACCGATATTAAATGGTTTGGGAGAGCAACCTTAGATATCGAGAAACTAGATACTTATCCCTCAATTTATAACGTTTTGCAGCTCTACTTAAAGAACAAATAACATAACAAAAATAGTATGCAACTAGTACACGATAAAGTAGCTTTAATAACCGGCGCATCAAAAGGCATTGGGCGCGGCATTGCAAAAAAATTTGCTCAAGAGGGCGCACATGTAGCCTTCACCTATCTTTCTTCCGTTGAGCAAGGAGAAGCACTGGTGCACGAACTCGAAGCCTTTGGCATAAAAGCGAAAGGCTATCGAAGTGATGCCAGCGATACGCAACAAGCGGAAGAGCTGATTCATGCTGTAGCCACCGACTTTGGAAAAATTGATATTCTGGTAAATAACGCAGGAATCACAAAAGATAATTTGTTGTTACGTATGACTGAAGAACAGTGGGATGATGTGATGCGGATTAATTTAAAGTCCATCTTTAATACCACCCGTGCCATTACTAAAATAATGATGAAACAACGCAGTGGGAGTATTATTAATATCACCTCCATTGTAGGTATTAAAGGCAATGCCGGGCAGGCTAACTACGCCGCCAGTAAAGCCGGGATGATTGGTTTTACCAAATCGGTGGCATTGGAGCTTGGAAGCCGGGGCGTACGATGCAATGCCATAGCCCCTGGATTTATTGAGACGGAGATGACCGGGAAATTAAATGAAGAGGTCGTGAAAGGATGGCTCCAAACGATACCATTGAAACGTGCAGGTACTGCCGATGATGTGGCTAATGCATGCCTGTTTCTGGCAAGCGATTTAAGTACCTATATTACTGGCCAAACACTTCCTGTTTGTGGAGGTATGCTTACCTAATATCTATAAAAATGATTTTTATCCCTACCTCTTTTAACGGTCTCACCGTTATACAACCCACCGTTTACGGAGATACAAGAGGCTATTTCTATGAGTCGTATAACAAAGATGTTTTTTTTGCTCATGGATTGGATATTAATTTTGTGCAAGACAATCAAAGTATGAGCCATAAAGATGCTCTTCGTGGCCTTCATTTTCAGTCTCCTCCTTTTGATCAAGGCAAGCTCGTGCGTGTGGTGCGAGGAGCAGTAAATGATGTGGTGGTCGACCTACGAAAAAATTCCATTACCTATGGCCAACATTTCAGTTTAATCCTTTCTGAGCAAAACCATACCATGTTATGGATTCCACCAGGCTTTGCACATGGTTTTGCTACCTTAGAAAACAGCACCTTATTTAGCTATAAATGTACCGGCGTTTATAATAAAGCAAGCGAAGGTGGAGTTCTTTGGAACGATAAAGATTTGAGTATTGATTGGGGCGTTGCAGAGCCCATTCTTTCTGACAAAGACAAGACTAACCCTTGTTTAAAAGATATCGTCTCCCCATTTTAAATCAAAAAGGCGTTTCTAAAATTCGAATGGAATTCACTTGGATTCTTCGAACATTACCATTCATCTGCTATTTCTTTTCTTCGTCCTTTTTGGGTTGTTCACGCATACTATCTTCTAGTTGCGTTTTAACATTATTTTTTGCATCATTAAACTCTCTCATCCCGGTGCCAATTCCTTTCATCAACTCCGGAATTTTTTTTCCGCCAAACATCACAAGAAAGGCAACAAGAATAAGTACTATTTCCGTTGCACCAAACATACCTGCTAAAAACAATTTATCTAAAATCATGATTTTTAAGATTAATACGCAAATTTACTCATTTACCGTAATATACTGCAAAAGATTTTAAAAATTCACGCCTTATTAAAAGCATATAGAGGCGAATAAATAAGAAACCGATTTTAGAAAACTTCCATTTTTATAATTACAGTCGGAAATTTATATTTGCATCAATAAAAATTCTTTGTGTAAAAAAACCGACTCTCATGAAAAACGCTATCGCAGATCTCGCTGCCAAATTTATTAATAACACGGGCAAAAATGTGTTCTTAACCGGAAAAGCGGGAACCGGAAAAACCACCTTCTTAAAATACATCATCAAACACACCTTTAAAAATGCGGTGATCGTTGCTCCTACTGGAATTGCTGCCATTAACGCCGGTGGGGTTACCATCCACTCCATGTTTCAGTTGCCTTTTGGATCTTTTGTGCCTGCCAACGAGGTAGCGCATGACCCCAATGCAAGTTCAAGGATAAACACCCCGAACTCCTTGTTTCATCATTTCCAAATGAATAACATCAAGAGAAAAGTGATTCAGGAAATGGAATTATTAATTATTGATGAAGTGAGTATGCTTCGTGCCGACATAGTAGACGCTATTGACCATGTACTGCGCTTTGTGCGAAGAAGAAGAAATATTCCTTTTGGTGGCGTTCAGGTCCTTTTCATAGGCGACTTACTACAACTACCACCTATAGTGAAGGAAGACGAATGGGATTATCTGAAGAAATATTATACCAGTATCTTTTTCTTCGAAGCCTTGGTTTTGAAGGAGAGCTCTCTGCTACATTTAGAGCTTGATAAAATTTACCGTCAAGCAGACGATACCTTTATTCGGGTACTCAATAACTTAAGAAACAACCAGGTAACAACGGAAGATATAGCCTTGTTAAACGAATATTATAAACCCGATTTCGTTGCCCCCGACAACTATATTCAACTTACAACACATAACTATAAGGCCGATCGCATTAACCAAGAAGCCTTGCAAAAATTAACAACAAAATCGTGTTTTTATAAGGGGGAAATCAGCGGTGATTTTAGTGAATCGGCCTACCCGGTTGAATTAAATATGGAGCTAAAGGTAGGTGCACAGGTGATGTTTATAAAAAATGATGCCGCTACGGATAAAAAATTCTATAACGGTAAAATTGGCAAAGTAGTTGCCCTGGAAGAGGCGAATATTAAAGTGTTTTTTGAAGAAGAAAATAAAACCATCGAGGTGTCGCAATCGGAATGGCAAAATATTAAATACCGGGTCGACAAAATAAGCAGCCAAATTGAAGAAGAGGTTATCGGAAGTTTTTTTCAATATCCCATAAAATTAGCCTGGGCCATCACCGTACATAAAAGCCAAGGACTAACTTTTACTAGAGCTGTTATTGATATTGGAAATGCCTTTGCTCCTGGCCAGGTTTATGTGGCCTTGTCGCGGTTAACTTCCCTAGAAGGATTGGTATTGTCGTCGCCAATAAATTATAATAGCTTAAAGGAAGATGAAAATATTACTGCTTTTAGCACCACAAAAAATA
The DNA here is from genome assembly GCA_947507965.1 of Bacteroidota bacterium. Taxonomy (GTDB): domain Bacteria; phylum Bacteroidota; class Bacteroidia; order UKL13-3; family UKL13-3; genus CAINMV01. The sequence goes on along the minus strand of CANNQU010000065.1, from coordinate 10,288 downwards.
GTGTTGCTAGTTTAGATAAAGTGCTGGAAGACGCCTCACACCAATTTTATAAAGAGTATATCACCCAATGTTTTGATTTCTCTGAGCTGGAGCAGAAATTAAAATATCATGTGATTAGTTATAGCAAAGACGAGAACAAATCGGCCAAACAAAAACAGGTGAGTTGGGCGATGATGCTTAGAGATGAATTTATGATAGAAAAAATAAATGCAGATAAATTTTTGGTTCAGATAAAACAAATTATTGACCCTTCAAATGCCGAATACAAAAGTATTTTACACCTTCGCATTAGCAAAGCCAACGCCTATTTCACAGGAGCATTAAAACGATTCGCAAAAACCATTGAAACGCAGAGAACGAACATAAAAGGCGAAAAAAAGATAAAACAATATGATGAAGAATTGCAAGATTTAGATACCCTATTCTTTAAACAACTTCAAGCCACAAATAAGGCAGAAGCATTTATTAATGCCGTTGTAAATAACTACGACCTCACCCGTGAGCATATCAATAATGCGCTCCTAAATAAAGAAAAAGCAGAGGAAATAAAATCTAAGCCGGCCCTGTCTAAAAAGAAGAAACCAACGAAAGGCGATTCGCAAGAACTAACGTACACCCTTTACAAGCAAGGCAAAAGTTTGCTTGAAATTGTTGCTGAACGTGGCTTAGCCACCTCTACCATAGAAAGCCACCTGGCACATTTCACGGCATTGGGCCTGATTGATGTTTTTAAGTTTGTAAGTAAAGAAAAATACCTGGCGATTATTAAAATAGTAGATACCCGTGGAATTACATTGGCCGGTTCCATACGTAACCTCTTAGGCGACGACTATTCTTTTTCAGAGATACGGTTCGCAATAGGATATTATCAGAATGCGAATAAAAACTTGGGGTGACCCGGTTAAGGCTTTAGCCGAAATCCAACTTCCGTTTTTATAATTTTGCAGAACGGGACTTTGATGCTGTGATAAAAAAGAAGCGTACTTTTTTGCTCCAAACTGCGGTTGCCGAATTCAATTCTCTTCTCTGCACTCCTCTTACCATCATAATCATAGTTGGCCACAAATTTTCGCATCAGCTGATAGAGGTCGGGTAAAACATCGCCACCGAAAAAATAAACTTCTTCCTTGTTTCTTATCGTATAGGCCTGATGAAACTCGGTATGCCCACCGGTAACCTCGTAGCTTATTGCCTCATTAATATTTCCATCCCCATCGAGCAATACGAGTTTACCGGAATGATACAAAGTCTCTATAATTTCAATACGATACGATTTGGAAGCGTGGGAAACGGCCTTCTCATATTCGCCACGTTGTACATAATACGTCGCATGTGGAAATGCAAGTTGTAGCCCTTCTGAAGTCTTCACCACGGCTCCACCAACATGATCGAAATGCAAATGACTTAAGAGCACTTTAGTAATTTGTTCTGGCTCAAAACCTTTCTTTCTGATATTATTATATATCAGTAATTCGCCATACTCATCCGTGTAGCCTAAGCCCGTATCACAGAGCAACAGTTCTTCTGGAAGCACCACAAGAAAGGGTTGTATCTCTACCAAAAGCGACGCAGGTCGATCCTTCATACGGTCTGTTTCCGGATTAAAGGGGACGAATATTTTGTCGTGTGCAATGGTATAACTCCCTTCGGGTAATGAGAAAACACTCACTTTGTATTTCTTATCATTTCAGGCAAAGGTAGTTTGAAAAAATGAGGTATAGAAAATCATCTACCTCGGTTTTATAAATATACGGAACATAACTTTCTACGACTCGATATTTCTTCAATGGTTGATACCGAAAAGGTACAAAATGAAGTACGGATTTCTTAGCGCACCTAACCATGTAATCAACTTCGTGTGCTTCGATGTAAAAAAGTAACAAGAATACAATCCTAAAAATGTACTTTTACAGGCAAATAAAATGGAAGTATGCAGGTGAAAAAACGATGGGTTCCGAAGGCATTGCCCGATTTGACAATAGTACATGCACTTGCTGAAAGACTGCGTATTTCAAGCGTTCTTTCTACCGTATTGGTTCAACGTGGAATTGTCGATTATGAAGGTGCAAAGGATTATTTCCGTCCCGAATTAAAACACTTACATGACCCTTTTTTAATGAACGGCATGCACGAAGCCGTCGATCGAATTAAAATAGCGATCACCAACAAAGAAAAAATTTTAATCTACGGCGACTATGATGTCGATGGCACCACCTCGGTGGCTATCACGTACTTGTTTTTTAAAAATATTTATACCGATATTGATTTTTATATCCCCGACCGACATACCGAAGGGTATGGAATTTCCACTAAAGGTGTTGACTTCGCCTCCGACAACGGATTTAGTTTAATTATTGCCTTGGACTGCGGCATCAAGGCTGTAGATAAGGTAGAATATGCCAAAAAACTAAATATCGATTTTATTATCTGCGATCACCATTTGCCTGGTGATGAATTGCCTGCTGCCATTGCAGTACTCGACCCTAAACGACCCGATTGTAACTATCCATATAAAGAATTAAGTGGCTGCGGGCTTGGTTTTAAACTTATTCAAGCCTACTCGAAGCAAATGAACCTGCCCGACGAGCAATGGCAAAAATATATGCAGCTGGTCGTTTTAAGCATTGCCAGCGACCTCGTGCATATAACCGGCGAGAATCGATTGATTGCCTTTTTCGGGATTCGTCAGCTTCGCAAAACACCATTACCCGGATTAAAAGCCATCCTCGAATGCTACATGCAAAAAGAAGATTATAGTGTGAGTGATTTAGTTTTTGGTATTGGTCCTCGCATTAATGCCGCAGGCCGCTTAGCCGATGCAAAACATGCCGTCAGGGTGATGATTTCAGAGGATGCCGAAAGTGCAAAAATATTGGCCAAAGAGCTAAACGAAACCAATGACGACCGTAAATTTTTTGATCGAAGCATTACCGTTGAAGCATTACAGATGGTAGCGGATATGGAAAATGGATCGAGGCGTAGTAATGTATTGTATAAGGAGGACTGGCATAAAGGCGTTATCGGCATCGTGGCAAGCCGTGTTATTGAAAAATACTATCGACCTACCATAATATTAACCGCCAGTAATGGCAAAGCCGTAGGTAGCGCACGAAGCGTAAATGGTTTCAACCTATACGAAGCACTCGAAAAATGCAGTGATAAATTAATTCAGTTTGGTGGCCATCAATATGCTGCCGGAATGACGTTAGAAATAGACCAAGTACCCGCATTTCAAAAGAAGTTTGAAGAAGTGGTGGCCTCCTCCATTGCGGAAAGTAGTTTATTCCCAGTTGTTGATTATGATGTTGAAGCCCATTTCAACGAAATCACACCGAAATTCTTTAACATTTTGGAACAAATGGAACCTTTCGGACCTGAGAACTTAAAACCCGTTTTTATGAGCACCAATTTATTCGATGCTGGGCAAACCAAAATTGTTGGAAACAATCATTTAAAACTGCATGTAAAGCAAGAGGATTGTGTTACAACACTCGAAGGAATTGGGTTTGGACTAGGTGAGTTTTTTGGATTGATAAAAGCAGGCAACCGGTTTGCCATGTGCTACACCATTGAAGAAAATAATTTTCGCGATGTTAAATCGATGCAGCTAAACATCAAAGATATCCGAATCATCAAAGACTCAAACGAAGATCGACTGGACGACTAGGGCGTTTTGCTCTAATCCATTTTTTTACTGTAACTCATTTTTTATCATGGCATGGTTATAGCTTTGAATCACCGCCTTAATTCTTTTTGTTAATTTCTCAATTCTAGGATCATTCTTTTTTATCGCATTGTTTTTATGCATAGGATCTAATTTAAAATCATAAAACCCAATAGCCTCTGTGCCATTAAACTGTAGTAACGCCTCATCTTCGGTTAGCTGATAAAGCCCTTGCTCAAAGTTAAAGGCGAAATGTGGCACGCCAAGTTCAAAAATGCTACTTCCAAAACTCTTAATCGTATCGGGTATATTCAAATAATGCACTATACTTGGCATAATATCTACTTGCTGAATCGGAAAATTATATGGCTTTTTGATCACTGTATCACGCGGTGAAAAAAATAAAATAGGAATACTAAATTTACTCAGAAAATTTGCGTGGTCGGATAACTCATCGTAGGTATGGTCGGCACAAATTACAAACAACGTATTGTTATACCAAGGATCCTTTTTTGTTTTTTCAAAGAATTGTTTTAGAACGTAATCGGTATATCTTATCATTTGATATTCAGGATCTTGCGTTTTATTTTCTGGAAACATCTTGCGACTCTCTGCATCTAGTTTATACGGGAAGTGCGATGACAAACTGAATATGGTTGAGACAAAAGGCGTCTTGAAGGTGTTTAATTTATCGGCAAAAAAAGAAAAGAATTTATCATCATAAATTCCCCAGTTTCCATCAAAATCAGCGGGGTCGGGATACTCATCTTTACCATAATAACGCTCATATCCACAACTTTTAGAGAAATCATCGAGCATCATGCTCCCGTTTTTTGCACCGTGAAAAAAGGAGGTATGGTAGCCATGCTTCTGCAGTGTTCGAGCGTAAGATGACGTGGCATTGCTTTGATAGATGGACGTCATAAAAGGGTCGATCATAAGCGACGGAATAGATGCTAAAACAGCCGCAATCCCTTCATGTGAATGCCTTGCATTGGCATAACCATTGGCAGCAACATAACATTGCCCCGAATTTACTAAGGAATCGATGAAGGGAGTGTATGTGTTTTTTTCGTGCGACAACGATTGCACAAAATACTTACTAAAACTCTCCAAAATAATAACCACTACATTCAATTCCTTCCTCGGTAATGAATCATTATAATAGCAATGTATTGGAGTAAAATAACTTTTTAATTCCTGATCCTCTTGGAAGAATACCTGTTCTTTTAAACTTCTAAACTGAAAGGAAGTGCCGATGGAAAAACAGGTATTATAAACCATGGGCGATAAAGAAGCATCTACATATTGCAGCGATGTAATTGGACTTATCGGCCGATACTGCAAACCACCTCTGGCTCCAAGGATAAATAACGGCATTGAAATGAGCATCAAAATAGCCTGAATCCCGAATCGCTGTCTTTTAATTTCCTTTAACCGAGTGAAATAGTAATACGCTTTTGCAATGGCGTAAATAATGAACAAACAAATTACAAGGAAGTACCAAAATGTGGTGATGTAACTAAAAAACTGGTCATTGAAATCACCTAATACCCCAAAAAATTCACTCGTTAGACGTTTATGGGCGAACTTATAATTCGCCGTGTCGCCTAACTCAAAAGTCAATGCAATGGTATTAAAAAATACAAAAACGAGTTGCAACGTTTTTTGATATCCGGGATTATTTCTGAAGTTAAAAGGGAGAATATGCAAAAAATACAGCAAAATATTTAAATAGCATACGGTGCTTATATCAAAACGAATTCCATACAAAAAGGTTGCTAATAAGGTGCCCGTAGCATAGGTGGAGAAATAATGGTAGTTATAAACTAAAAATATAGCACGACATAAAGCAAAGAGCAGCAGCGATAAACCCAGTCGTTTTATCAATAACAAATAGTGTGTAAATTCATTCTTCATCGACTGCAAAATAAAGCAATAATTTTTATCAACTATTTTGTTCAATTTTGCATCCTTAATACAACTCTTTTAATCGTGAAAGCGATACTCGTTTTATGAAACCATTGTTTTTGTTTTTCTCCCTTTTCCTCTTCGCTGCCTTGTTGGGGCAAACGGTGCCGAATAAATCAGATGCTAACAAATTGGTAAATGCACGCTACCAGCAACCAACCTGGCTTATCAATCTCAGTTATAAGGCTGCTATTCCTAGTGGTAGCTTGGCTTTACGCTATGGATTTATGAACGGAACCGGGTTGGATTTCTACTACAAATCAAAAAATAATTTTCTCTGGGGCCTAAATACCTGCCTGTTTTTCGGAAGCAACGTCAACGGTATTGACTATATAAATATTTTTAAAGATGCCAATGGGTATCTGTTTGCCAACGATGGCAACCCGTTGAATATTACGGCATCGATGCGTGGAAGTCAGCTTCTGGGGGTAGTCGGTAAACTCATCCCCGGGTTTCACCAAAAGAAGCCACAATTATCCATCCTTCTTGAGTGCGGTGTGGGTTTCCTTCAGCACAAATACTTATTCAACGCTCCGAATACACTACAGTTTAGTAAGGAATATTTAAAAGGCTACGACCGGCTTTCCAACGGGTTGGCCTTGACTCAGGAAATTGGATTGTGTAACTTTGGCCTCAACCGTTTAATCAATTTTAATATCGGTATTGAAGTTACAGAGGCTTTCACCAGAAACAGAAGATATTATGACTATGCGACGGGTGGCACCGATACCAAATCGTATGCTGACATCTTATATTCATTAAAATGTAGTTGGCTCCTACCCATCTCTTCTCAAGACAAAAAACAACCGCTATATTTTAAGTAATCGAACCCTATGATCTTGTATAATATTGGTTTGCGATTCCTTCATTCCCTCTTTTGGATTGCTCATTTTGTAAATGCTAAAGCCAACCTTTTTGTTAAAGGAAGAAGACAGTCGTTTATAAAACTAGATCGCTTTAATAAATCTCGAAATACAAAGAACCTCCTTTATTGGTTTCATTGTGCCTCCCTAGGAGAATTTGAACAAGCTCGTCCATTAATGGAAGCCATAAAAATTCAGCATCCAGAGACGCTTATCGCGATCTCTTTTTTTTCTCCCTCTGGTTATGAAATTCAAAAAAACTACGCCACCGCCGATTTGGTTTTTTATCTGCCTATGGCAAGTAAAGCCAATGCGCAAAAGGTTTTATATCTACTCCAGCCGCAAAAGATATTTTTTATAAAATATGAGTTCTGGTTAAACTACATCAATGTGGCACACCGGTTAGAAATACCTGTTTACTTGGTGAGTGCCCTGTTTAACCCACAACAACTCTTTTTTAAGTGGTATGGAACTATGTTTTTGAGCGTATTAAGGAAGTATTCTAAAATATTTGTACAAGATAAATCTTCCTTTGATTTACTTCAAAAATATCAAATAAAAAGTATCATTAGTGGCGACACGCGGTTCGACAGGGTTTTGACGAATAAAACGAAGGTTGAAAAAAATGAATTGATTGAATCGTTTGCCGGCGATAAAAAAATTATTGTTTTAGGTAGTAGCTGGCAGCAGGAAGAGAGGCTGATTTTTAGTGCCTATCAGGCTAATTTAAATTATAAAATCATCATCGCTCCTCACGATATTAAAAGGAAAATAAAGGTGCCTTCTACATTAAAATCAATATCCTATTCTCAAGCTTCCATTAAAAATATAAACGGGTATGAGGTACTGATAATAGATAATATAGGGATGCTGGCATCCCTTTACGGCTATGCTCATCTGGCTTTTGTTGGTGGAGGTTACCGAGGGTCATTGCATAATATTTTAGAAGCCGCTGTTTTTGGTATTCCCGTGGTGTATGGCTACCAAACTCAAAAACACCCCGAAGCAGAAGCCTTGCAGAAAGCCGGTGGTGGAATAATTATTGATGAACAAGAACAGCTCTCCAAAATACTCTACGACCTATTGACCAACGATAGTGAAAGAGATGTCGTGTGTAAAAATTCACTAAATTTTATAATAGAAAATGCCGGCGCTACACAAAAAATAATGGCCGAAATTTAGCTTCTATTGCATCCATCGAAAATTTGTTATTTTTACACTTCAATTTTATACCCTTTGGCAATGTTTCTCAAAAAAGTAATCTCCATTACTTGTGTTTTACTTCTTGGTATAACTGTTTTTGCTCAACAAGCTAAACTATTGGCAGGACCTATGCTTGGTTATTGCGAGCATAAAGAGGTGATGCTTTGGTTAATGACCGAGTGTGCCCAAAAACTTACGATTCAATTTAGTCCTGAAAACAATAGTCGAGACAAAAAGGTGGTCGACATCCAGCTGTACGAAAACGCAAAGGACCCATTGCGTTGCAACGAAGAGAAAATTTCAAAGGTTATTTTATCCAACCTCATCCCTAATACCAAATATAATTATACCATCTTATTGGATGGAAAGGAACAGAAATTTGATTATCATCTAACTTTTTCTACCAAAGAAATATGGGAATGGCGTGCACCGGCACCCGATTTTAAATTTCTTGCGGGTAGCTGTAATTACATCAACGATAGTGCCTACGATCGGCCAGGGAAACCCTACGGTCACAGTACCGCCATTTTTAATACCATGGCCAATACCAACGCTGATTTAATGATTTGGCTTGGCGACAATACTTACTTACGTGAAGCCGACTATAGCAGCGAAAGTGGTATCGCTTACCGTTACTCGCATACCCGAAAAGAGAAAACCCTGCAACGCTTTTTTGCAACACAACCCAATTATGCCATCTGGGATGATCACGACTTTGGTTCCGATGATGCTAGCAAATCATTTAACTTAAAAAATGCTACTAAACAGTCGTTTACTGAGTATTGGTGTAATATAACCTATGGAGAAAATAACGAAGGCATTTACAGTAAATTTTCCTATAGCGATTGCGATTTCTTTTTAACCGATGATAGAACCTTCCGAGATGACTCCAGGGGAAATCAAAATCTCAACTCCAATAAAACACAATTTGGAACGCAACAAATGAGCTGGCTCAAAAATGAACTCATAAACTCCAAAGCAAATTTTAAAATTATTTGTATCGGCGGACAATTTTTAAATGAAAACACCGATAAAGAATCCTTTAACCTTTACCAAACGGAACGCCTTGCCCTTATTGATTTTATTACTTCAAACCAAATCTCAGGGGTAATTTTTATTACCGGCGACCGGCATCATAGCGAAATAATAAAAAAAGAAAGGCCATCTTCCAAAAAAAAGAAAGGCGGATACCCATTATATGATATTACCTCTTCTCCCCTCACCAGTGGGGTAGATAACATTGCTGTTTCACCCGAAAAAACAAACCCTATGCGTATCGCTGGAACACTCGCCGTTACGCAAAACTTCTGCCTGTTTAATGTATCCGGTATGCCGGGAGAACGAAAAATACTAATACGATGCATCGACATCGCCAATAACACCTTATGGGAGCACACCTTGTTTCAGAAAGACTTAACCGATAGCCCGTCTACCGAAAAAAGATCAAAGAAGAAAAATTAAAACTCGTTGAATACGATAGAGAACAAAATTGACCGTAGAGCGTAGATTCATTAACTAAAAAAAGAATGAGTATTATATCACAGATTGTAAAACAAGGAAATAAAATAAGAAAGCAGTTAGGAATTCCCCAACCTAATAAAATAAAACAGCAACAACTGGTACTTCGTAAACTGCTCGAACGTGCGATGTTTACTGAGTTTGGTAGAAAATACAACTTTGAAAAAATTGTCTTGAATCACGAACTTGAAAAAGCATTCAAAGAAGAGGTCCCAATTCATAATTATATTGATATAAAACCTTGGTGGGAAAGAGCACGGGCGGGCGAACGAAATATTACCTGGGTAGGCAAAATAAAATATTTTGCCTTGAGTAGCGGCACCAGCGATGGGGGCACAAAATATGTGCCGCTGAGTAACTCGATGCTCAAAGCCATACGTCGTGGAGGGGTTCGGCAGATATTAAGGGTGTCGAGGGCCAAGAAATCACCGCTGGAGGTGGTAACAAAACATTCTTTAGTGATCACCGGCAGTACCACACTTAATTATGATGGAGTAGCATATACCGGCGATTTAAGTGGCATCTCCATGGGTAACCAACCAATATGGTTTGAACAGTTTTCAAAACCCGAAAGTGATATCCTCGCGAAAAATTCATGGCAAGAAAAAATTGATGCCATTGTAGAACAAGCGCCTCATTGGGATATCGGTTCGGTGGCGGGAGTTCCTGCATGGGTTCAAATTATTTTTGAACGAATTATCAGCCATCATCACTTAAAAACCATTCACGATATATGGCCTAATCTTAATGTTTATATTCATGGTGGAGTGGCCATTGAGCCCTACAAGAAAAGCTTGGAAAAACTGTTTGGTCGAGAAGTCATGTACATGGAAACCTATCTTGCCTCAGAAGGCTTTCTTGCCTACCAGCACGAAAGTCATAATAAGGGCATGAGACTATTCTTAAACAATGGAATTTATTTTGAATTCATTCCTTTTAATGAATCCAATTTTGATGAAAATTTTGACGTTAAAAAAGATGCCCACTCCCTTGAACTTAAGGATGTAGAACTGGGAAAAGAATACGCCATTTTAATTTCCACTGTTGCCGGAACATGGCGATACCTGAT
>CANNQU010000064.1 GCA_947507965.1 Bacteroidota bacterium | reverse complement strand
GCTGGAGCGCCCAATAATTAATTCACCTAATCTATTTCAACTATGAACAAGAAGTATGTTTACATTATTACATTATTACTTAGTATTGCTATGGTCGTTAATGTATTTGCCACCATTTCCGGAATTGCCGGAAGGACGGGTTCTCCAACGGAAACCACCTGTACCAGCTGTCATTCCAGCTATGCCCTGAATGCAGGAAGTGGGAGTATTGCCATCACCCATAATATTCCAACCTCTGGATATGTTCCAGGCACCACCTATGCCATCAGTGTTACCGTAGCCCAAACCGGGTTCTCCTTGTTTGGCTTTGGATTCGAAGCACTCACCTCATCAAACACCAGCGCAGGAACTATTACCGTGACAAATACAACCAAAATGAAATTAACTACTGCGGGTAATGGAAGGGTTAATATTACTCATAAAACAAATGGAGGCTCTGGTACGAGCCCGGTTGCTTTCACTTTTAACTGGACGGCACCAGCTACCAACCTTGGCACGATAAGCTTTTTTGCGGCAGGAGATGCTTGTAACAATAACGGAAATGAATTCGGAGACTACGTTTATAGTACTTCGCTAACCATTTCCCCTTCAAATAGCAATGCCATCACTACTGGAAATATTTCATCAAGTACCTTTTGTGCCGGTCAATTGGGTATAGGAATTCCATTTACGATCAGCGGAACATATACCTCAGGCAATGTATTTACGGCACAGCTTTCGAGCAGTACCGGATCCTTTGCAACCCCTACCAATATTGGAACATTAACTTCTGTATCTGCTGGTACCATTACAAGCAATATAGCATTGCCATCGGTCGCCGGTACTTTATATCGCATCCGTGTTATCGCTAGTACCCCTTCCACCATAGGGTCGGCCAATACCACAAACCTAACTATTAACATACCTCCTACCACTGCCAATGCGGGTTCCGACCAGGTACTTTGCGGCACCAGTGCCACGCTTGCCGCAAATACCCCTAGCATAGGAATTGGAAAATGGACCCGCTTATCAGGTACAGGCAGTTTTGCCGATTCCACTCTTTCCAATACCACAATCACTGGACTCGGTTCAGGACCTAATCAATTTTTATGGACCATTTCTAATGGCAGTTGTACCTCATCTACCGATACCGTAGTGATAACAAGTGCCCTGAGTGCTACCACAGCAAATGCTGGCGTCGACCAAACAGCCTGTGCCACCACAGCGGTATTAAATGGCAATACTCCAACAACGGGTAGTGGAATATGGACAAAAGTGAACGGGAATGGCACCCTCATTAATCCTACCAACCCTACCACAACGGTAACCGGTTTAAGTGCCGGAACAAATACCTTCATTTGGACAATTACGAATTCTCCTTGTACGCCATCAAGCGATACGGTAGTTATTATACAAGCCGGGTCAATAACAATAGCCAATGCAGGAAGTGATCAACAACTCTGTTCGGTGACGAGCACTACCCTCGCCGCAAACACGCCTACGGTGGGCACCGGTGTATGGTCGAAGGTGAGTGGATCTTGTAGCTTCGGCAATACATGGAGCCCTACAACCACAGTGTCTGGCTTAGGATGGGGTCAGAATATATTACTATGGACCATCTCCAATCCACCATGTACCCCTTCTGCTGATACCGTTGTGATCGCTGTTTTATCATCACCCTCAGCGGCCTATGCAGGCATCGATCAGGTAGTGTGTTCGAATACCGTAACACTGAATGGAAATAGCCCTTCTTCAGGAACAGGCACGTGGTCGTTGCTAAGCGGAGCTGGAATAATTACCAATTCCTCCTTGGCGAGTACCACCGTTACTGGATTGGGAACAGGCTCCAATCAATTCATCTGGAAAATTTCAAGTGGGAGTTGTGGAATATCTTCCGATACCGTTTTAATAAGCTACTCAGGTACGATTACGACTTCCAATGCGGGGCCACCACAAACTATTTGTGCAACAACAACCACATTAGCAGGGAATACACCAACTACGGGCACGGGCTTATGGTCGTTAGTAAGCGGCACAGGTATTATTACCTCTCCATCAAACCCCAATACCGCTGTCACCGGCCTGGGTAATGGAGATATTATCTTTCGTTGGACCATCAGTAATGCACCATGCACCTCATCATCGAGTGATGTTACCATCCATAATTGCAATAACCATGTAATCGCTACCGGAAGTATTGCAGGAAGTCCTTTTTGCATTAATACCACCTTTGCCACCTCGGTACCTTTTGTATCCATTGGTAGTTTCAGTGGCTATTATACTGCCGAACTCTCCGATTTATCAGGTAGTTTTTCATCACCCGTATCTATCGGGATTGGCACCACAAGCCCAATAAGTGTAAATATTCCATCGAATACGCCTTCGGGAACAAAATATAGAATTCGTGTTAAGAACAGTAGCCCAGCCACCTTGGGAGCCGATAATGGGGTCGATCTTTCAATAAATTCGTGCATTCCCAATTCCATTACAACAGGTACCATTCAAGGTTCACCATTTTGTCAAAACACCGCTTTTACCGTGTATGTTCCTTTTAGCTTCATTGGAAATTATACCGGAAATTTTTACGCTCAATTATCCGATGCGAATGGCTCATTTACAACGCCTATCATTATTGGTTCGGGAACAAATAGTCCAATGACATGCACGATCTTGCCTGCTACTGCCAATGGAACAGCGTATCGAATTCGAATCATGTGTAATTCACCCTATATGATTGGCAATGATAATGGAAGTGACTTAGAAATTAATACCTGCTACGCGATTATCACCGACCCCATAACAGGAAGTCCATTTTGTTCAAGCACGTCCTATAGTGTAAGTATTCCCTTTCACACGGTTGGGAATGTTACCGGGCCTTTTATTGCGGAGCTATCGAATGTTTCAGGAAGCTTCGATACCCCATTAACCATAGGATATAGTACCAATAGCCCAATAGCAACATCAATACCTCAAGGAACTCCCTATGGTAATAATTATCGAATACGAGTTCGTAATGCTGCTTCAGGACTTCCTCTGTACCAAAACGCTACCAATTTATTTATAAATACCTGTGCAAATACAGGGCTCGATGATTTAGCTCATGGCCAGAAGCCAACTCTTTATCCCAATCCGAATAATGGTAAATTTTATGTGAATATTGGAAATGAAATCCATGAAGAAATGCAGTTGTCGGTGTACAATGCTTTAGGATTGCAAGTATATCAAATAACCATCGATCAAAACTCACCGGATGCTTTGATACCCATTGATTTAGATCACGCAGCAGCAGGAATCTATTTTATTAGCATAGAAAACAAGAGTAAGACTACAATGCTGAAATTTAGTGTTGAGTAACGGGTATGGAGTGCGAAGTATTGAGTACTGAGTACAAAGTATGGAGTACGAAATACTGGGTATGGAGTGCGAAGTATGGAGTAGATGGCTTATGTTACAGCGTCTACCTCGATAACTGGGGCGACCGTCTTTGGTTGCACTTCATTAGCTCAGACACGGCTAAAAGATGGGTATCCGGGAAAATACTTTCGGTCACGTATTAATTTATTCTTTTATAAAACGAAGATAATCACGGTTATTGATTTTTAAGATGTAAGCACCGGTTGGAAGTTCGCTGATTTGCACGCTATTTCCTGATTGGTGCTTGGCTAAAACCTGACCGAGTGTATTGATTATTTCAATATCAAAAATCGTTTTTTCCGAGATAATATTAATTTCATTTGATGATGGATTCGGAGCGATTTTATATGGGGTATTATAACCTGCTGCGTCATTTTTAGTAGCGTTTATTCCGATGTTAATGCATAATACGTTTTTATTTATAACGGAAGGTGTCGTAGCGGTTAGTATTTGGGTGGCAACCGTAGGGGTAACCGTTTGCAGCGATGTAGAGAAATCGAGCCATTGGTATCCGGTAAGGGTGGTAACAACAGGTGCCAGCGCTGTTTCATTGCATCCTGCGCCTCCATCGCTGTTTAATCCCAGAAGATAGAACTGTTCAGCAGCTGAACGATTATTGGCCTTGTCGGTAGCAATGAGATAACTATCTCCATTCGGAAATAGTTTAGGCCAGGTATCGGCGTCGCTGGTGCCATATTTCTTTGCCCAGATGATATTGGCTCCGGCATCTAACTTAGCAATTACAATATCTTGCTTAAAACTGCCCGCCGCTACGTTGGAATAAATAAAGGCAATCATGGTGGTGTTGTCTGGATTCTTTATCACATTACACAATTGTCCATCACGGTCGTTTACCAGGTCCAAATCAAATGTCTTCGCCCAGTTTACCGCACCGGTGGTAATATCGGCATTCAGCAGCGCCCCTCTTGAGCCTGCGTAAAAGCCGTCGTGCATCATGGCACAAAGTATGCTATTGTTCTGGTCTTCGGCAATGTCGTAGATGATATCGTAATTCGTTGCAATGAAGTTTTTCTGCCATTTGATGGTACCGGTAGAAGTAATATACATAAGGTAGGAGTCCCATGCTCCGTTTCCATAGCCTCCACCAACAACCAGATCATTGTTTTTTAAACCCACTCCCGACCATAAAGTACATGTTGCGCCGGTAAGTGGAATAAAACTTTTGCTCCATTGCTGAACCCCGCTAGTATCAACTTTTATGATGAGGCCATATCCGGTGGTGGCGGTGTTTAAGTAGCCACACAAATAATATCCATTCGTTGTTTTGCAAAGCGTGGATGCGTTGTCGTTATAGTTTGATCCGCTGATCGGGAAGCCATAACTTTTCGACCATCGCACTCCTCCACTATAATCCAGCTTCGTTAATAAAAAGTCGCGGGTGCCTGGCTGCATCGTATTTCCGAGCACTACGATGCCATCGGCTTCAAAAACAACACACTTACTCAGATATTCAATTTTTTCATCCACGCTACCGGTACCGATGACTTTCGACCATACAATATTCAAATTAAAATCTGTTTTAACTAGCAGCATGTCGTTTAGGCTCGTGGTGGTAGAACCGGTAGTACCTACCAGCATATAGCCGTCGGCCAGGCGCTTGATGGAGTTGAAGCTATTGTAATCTTTACCAGTTTGGGCAAAGCTCATCTGGAATTTATTTTGAGCGAAAATCTGGAGTGAAAGGATTAAGGTAAAGATAAGTACGTTAAATTTTTTCATGGTATCGGTCATTAAAAGGGGTGCAACAAAGTTAAGGTAAAGATTCACTAATGGAAATAAAATCATCATGGTTATACTTCAGCAATGCTCCCCTACGCTTCTCCATTCGAATATTCGCCAGTCCATTATTCGTTTCCATCCCAGTTTTACCACTGCCGCTACCCTTGATGTAGTACTGAAAAATTTCTAAAAATGAGGATGTAGATATGGGCAATAAATTCAACTCGTTTGCTAATAAATCAAGGAGTACCTTATAAAAAACAAAATGGCTTACTCTGCAATATAAATTAATAGGGCAGCCGGAATTTTACCGTCTATGTTGTAAATAACGGTTCCGTTTGAATATTCGCCTGTCCATAATTTGTTTCCATCCCAATTATACAAAGCGGTTCCACTCGTATATTCACCTTGACGAATAACCCTACCATCCCAATTATAAAGTGCTATCCCACTACTATATTCGCCTTGTCGGAATACTTTTCCATCCCAATTATATAATGCTGTGCCACTCGCATATTCGCCCTGACGTATAACTTTCCCATCCCAATTACAAAGTGCAATACCACTGGAGTAGTCGCCTTGCCGGAGTACTTTTCCATCCCAATTGTACAAGGCGGTTCCATTCGTGTATTGACCCTGTCTAACTTTTATTTGTGCCTTTAACGTTCCGAATACGAGCAACAGGATGGTAATAAAAAGATATTTTTTCATTTTGGTGAATTTTTGATTGATAATCCTTGGGGCAAAGCTTCTAATAAGCTCTTGTTTTTGATGTGCAAGTAACAAATAAAATAGCGTTAAATACGTGTTTCATTTAATACCCAATCACAAGAATTTTCAACTTGCCTTTAAAAGAGATGAAGGTCTTTTTATATGAATATTTTAATATACACCCACCGAAATATCCATTTATTTCGAAATCAGCGATTTTAATCTCACCATTACATAACCAGGAAACATCATATTTGTAAAGGATTTGATGTCGTTTTAAGCATACATCAAAGGCTCAAAAAAAGGTTTTAAATAGTTTATTTTTTATTTGGTAGTCTCGTTTATCCATGATTAGCTTTACGTACGTTTTCGCTAAAAAAGAACCTCTTTTTTGCCTGAACTGAAAGGACTAAATTATTTCATCATGAATTCAAAAATACACCTCCGTGTTTATTTTTTAAAATTCTCTGTAATCAAAAGAGATTTGCTCTCCAAGATTACAGTTTCAATGCCATTCGAACGTAAACGATTCGGAGACCGTGGAATTGACATCACTTCTAATTTTAACCTTGCTACCTATTGCCTATACCCCAATAATACCTTGAGTAACTATTTCTGTAACCCTCAGTAACTCCAATTTTGGATTCATCTAAATCATGAAAACCTCAACCATCTTCGCCTCGAACGTTCTAAAGCCTTCAGCTACCATTAAAGAGGTAGCCACATTAGCCACCTTTATTTGCCAATATTCAGGTTTTAATAAACCGTTGGAAACGAAGTGGAACAGAATAAAAGCTATATTCATTGTAGTTGCAATCCTGCTTTTTACACTAAATTTATCGGCACAAAACTTGAGTAGTGCGTCCGCTGATGGTAGTTCCACCACCACCTCAACTTCTTTTGTTGATGTAACAGGGGCATCGGCATCGATTACAACAGTGGCTGGTACCAAGGTACTGGTGGTTGCTACCTTTACAGGTAAAACATCGAGCGGCAGCGCCGATGCAACGTACGTTCTGGTGGACGATGAATCGCATGCAAGCGGCGAGATCCAACGGTCGCACAGCGGAACCTCCGGAATAGGCTCCGTGGTAACCATTTTCACCGTTACCTCCACCGGCACCCGCACCTATAAATTCCAACATAAAACCACCGCCCAAACGTTAGAAACGTCAGTGAATATTACCGCCATCGCGCTATACGACGGCGCAACTCAGCTGGTAAGTGACGTTACAACGCTGGGGTCGCCGGCTACCATTAACGCTACACAAGAATCCACCTTGGAGAGTAACGTACTTACTACCACTGCCGTTGGTGGATTTTACGTATCGGCATCCATTCAATCCGCCAAGCCTTCAGGCTCAGGCACCGTAATTGGCGAATGGGTGTTACAATCGAAAATAGGCAGCTCGGGTACTTGGCAAGATATTTCCTATCCGGTAACACGTTCTACTTCAGGAACAGGAAAAGGAGTTGTAAATTTAGTTGGAGCCTTACCTAATACCAGTGTGGCGGGAGACTATTATTTTCGGGTGGCCCAGAAAAAAACATCCGGTACCGATGCCTTTCAAACGCAAGCATGTAACTTGGTTGCCGTTGCCTTAGGTACCAATTCCGGTTTCTTTCCGGTAATGATCACCTCTAAACCATCCGCAGTGAACTCAGGAACTGGTTTCGTTGATGTTATCACCAGTAAAATAGTACCCCAATCAACTACGGATTTGTTTCTGCATAGTCAATACAATATGAGAACCAGTACCGCTAGTACCGCCCCAAAATTTGAACTATATGCATTACAAGGCGCCACCGTAATTTTAAACGGAATGGATTTTTTACGTTACACCAGCAGCTCTGCCGACCGTGGCAGTGGGGCAAGTGCCGGACTAATAGCCGCATTAGCCTCAGGTACAACCTACGACATTTCATTACGGCACGCCTCCTCCTCCTCGTCCATTACCTTAACAACCGAAAACGCCTGCATCGTTGGGTTTGGCACCAACAGAAGCTCCTTGCCTCTTCTATCACCCATAACGGTGAACGCAACCCAAGGATTGATGAGCTCCTCCTACAGCACCCTGAAAGAGGCATTTGATGCCATTAATTTAGGTACCTTTAGAGGTGATATTTCGATTTTTATAAATGCCAGCACAACGGAATCGGCCTCGGCCTCGTTGAATGCCAGCCTATCGGGATCCGCCAACTACATCTCCGTAACCATTTACCCTACCACTTCCGGCATTACGGTAAGTGGGAATTTAAATACTTCACTCATCAACCTTAACGGTGCGGATAATATTACCATTGACGGGAGAGTGAATGCCACCGGAAGCACCAAAGGATTAATCATTAGTAATACCAATACCGGATCTTCCGCTTCTACCCTTCGTTTAACGGCTTCGGCACAAAATAATACCATAAAATATTGCACCCTGAAGGGTTCGTCAACCAATGCGAGTGGTGGCATCATCGCCTTCGCAAGTTCGACATCGGGCACCGGCAACACCAATAATTTAGTTGACCATAACGACATTACCAATGCAGCCAATGCCAATAGACCTGTAAATGCAATATACTCCTCCGGAACCTCAGGAAGAGAAAACAGTGGAAACATAATTAGTAATAATCATATTTATGACTTTTTAAATGCTGCATCGTCACGTGGTGTAAACATTAGTTCGTTCTCCACCGACTGGACAGTATCAGGAAATAGCTTCTATGAAACCAATACGATTGTACCCACTGGAGCAAGTGTTTATTTTGTGATTTATACCGGCACGTCAAGCAGCCACCTAATTAGTGGAAATTTTATTGGAGGTAGCGAGCCTGAATGTGGAGGGTCGGCCATGACCATCAATTCAAGCTTTTCGCATTATTTCGCAGGGATTTATTCCAATGGAGGAACCACTACAGCGGTTACCATTCAAAACAATACCATCAGGAATATTAATTATACCAGCACCAGCAGCAATCCATGGGATGGCATATACCTTGCTTCTGCAGTTACCAAGGTGGATGTTACAGGTAACATCATTGGTGCCACCACGGGTACGGGCTCCATTACCGTTACTACCCCCAATGCAGCCGCTAGTGCCACCGTAAGTGGTGGAGTGGTAACCGCCATCAATTTGGTGGGAGGAGGTAGTGGCTTTACTACAGCACCACTGATTACGTTCTCAGGTGGAACTGCGGCAGCTACCGCTACCATGAGTGGCGGAGTCGTTACGGGTTTCATTATTACCAATGGAGGATCGGGGTATGCCACCGCACCGAGTGTGATGTTTAACGCAGGAGGCTATTCCACCTCTCATGGAATACGTGACTTAAATATGGGAACAGTAACCCTCTCCAACAATTCGATAGGATCGATTACCACCATTGGCACGGCAGCCTATTCGCATTGTTTTGAAGCGATCGTAAAAAGTGGGGTAGCTTCTACCTTCTCTGCAACCAATAACTTGATTGGAAGTTTAAGCACCGCCCATAGCATTCAAACCAATTCAGCCGCTGCTTCCGCATTAATAAAACAAGACCTCCGTGGCATATTTATGAACGCGTTGGTTATTGCTTCAACCATCAGCGGTAATACCATTGCCAATTTAACGAATAATTACACCGGCAACGCCACGGCACGTCTCGATGGCATAAGCACCGCTAATGGCTCCAATACCATTCAAAACAATATCATTAGAAATCTTACTACAGGAGCTCTTTCTATTGCGGTGAAAGGAATTCAAGTAACCGTTTCTACCTCTAGTACCAATCAAACGGTTACGGGAAATGAGGTGTCTTACTTATCTAACACCAATGCTTCCTCTCCAGTAAAAGTAACAGGTATCGAATATTTAAGTGCTACTTCAGGCACCAACAAGCTTTCCTCCAATTTTGTTCATAGCTTATCTTTACTATCTACCGATGTACTCTCCGAAATAGATGGAATAACCATTAGTGATGGCATTACAACCTGCGCCAATAATATCATAAATTTGGGAGAAGGAATCACGAAAGGTTATAAGATTTACGGAATCTATGATAATAGTAGTGGTACCGTTACCAACAGTAACAAGATCTACTTTAATACGGTATACCTTGGCGGTACCATAACATCGGGAACCACCTCTCCAACAGGCGCATTATGGAATGTAAATAATACCTCGTCAAGAAAATACAAGAACAATATCCTTGTCAATGTTCGTACAGGAGGCACCACCGGCAAACATTATGCCGTTCGAATTGCTGGAACCAGTGGACTAACCATTGATTATAATAATTATTATGTTTCCGGCACCGGCGTTTTAGGTTATATAAGTGGCGTTGATAAAACCACCTTAGCCTTGTGGAAAACCGCTACCGCGCAGGATGTGAATAGCTTAAATACCGATCCGTTATTTCTGGACCCGGGAGACACCTATCCGGCAGATTATTTTATTTCTGCTACCTTACCCGGTATTACCATAGCTGGCACTACAGCCGATTTTTATGGGATCATCCGGGGCGCCACTCCCAAAATGGGAGCATTAGAAACCAGTGAGATTACATGGCAAGGGGGCTCAAGCTCCAATTTTGGCACTGCCGCTAACTGGATCGGAGGAGAAGTACCTCTTGCAGGCGCCCATATTACTTTTGCAGCAACGCCTACCAATCCTTGTGTTTTAGACCAAGACCGAACGCTTGGAGATATCACCAATGCGCAATCGACCCATAAATTAATTGCGAATGGCTTCAAGCTCACACTAACCGGAAATCTTTTGTTTTCAGGTGGCGCACAAATTGACGCCACGGCAACATCATCTGTTGTTGAATTTACAGGCACAAACGCACAAAGTATTCCTTCCGGTGCATTTGTTAGCAATACCATCGATGCACTCACCCTTAATAATAATAACGGCTTAACGCTTAATAACGACTTTACCATTGCTCAAGCCCTCACCCTCACCAACGGGGCGTTAAGTATTGGCACCAATACCCTATCCTTAAATGGCATTCTAAGCACCATCTCAGGTAGCTTAACAGGGGGAACTTCAAGCAATATCGTAATAGGAGGCAGCGGTGCTGCTACATTGCCATCGGTGGTGTTAAATAATTTTACCCTTAACCGCTCATCGGGGGTTAATTTGGGTGGATCGCTTTCAGTTGCCGGTACCATCGCATTAACCTCCGGCACACTCACTCTTGGGCCCAATACCCTAAACGTTTCAGGCAGTTCGCCTACACGCACTACGGGTACCATAGATGCCAGTAATGCTTCGGCCGCGATTGAATTTGCTAATGCATCGGCTATTACCTTACCAGCCTCCATCTTCACGGGCAACTTAAATAATATAACGGTATCCGGCGCTGGAGGTGTTACCTCATCATCCGACTTAACACTAAATGGAATATTAAATTTACAAAGCACGAATGCATCTTCAACCAAAGGGAGTTTGGATATGTGGGATGGATCGGCATTAAAAACCTTAACCATGGGAGCCAATGCAACCACAACGGGCATTGGAGATGTTACCGGTATCGTGACACGTAACGCGTTCACCCTCAATACGCCCTATACCTTTGGAAGCCAATATACATCAATCAAATTTACCATCTCACCATTACCAACATCGGTGAGTTTCAAAATAATATTAACCGCTACCCATACCTGGAAAACAGATGCCATCCATCGGTATTACGACATCATCAGAGATGGTGGAACTTATGCGGCTACCCGCCTTACCCTTAACCTACATTACCTGGATGCCGAACTCAATGGCACAACAGAGACGACCTTAGACTTTTTCGATAATGTAGTGAGCGGACCTACCGTTACCAACCGAGGGCATTCAAATGCAGACGACGATAATAATTGGGTTGGCTTATCGGGCCTAGGCTTGCCTTATGTGGCCGCTACCACTTACGACTATAAATATTGGACTCTGGGCACCCATAATACCGGTAATAATTGTATCTGGATTAGTGGAGGAGCAGTACTCACCGACTGGACCCTGCCCGGCAACTGGAATGGCGGTGTTCCAACGCCTTCGTCGGATGTTATTATTCCAAGTTTAGTAATTAGCAGTAAAATGGATAACCCCACCCTGCCGGCAAGCACTACCATCAACACGTTAACCATAGAACCCGGAGGGATTTTAAACGGTCTTACCGGCACCCCGGTGCTAACCATTGCAGGCGCTGCCGGAGCTTGGGACAATACGGGTACTTTTAATGCCGGTACTAGCACCGTGATATTTACCAATGCCGACGCTTCCATGAGCGACCCTACCAACTTTTATGATGTAACCATTGCTGATGGGGCATCGCTCACCTTAGGCACCAATAATGTAATGCGAATTGCTGGCACCCTCTCGCTTTCAAGCACGGGTGTTTTAATTGCTGCAACCCATCATAACACCGTAGAATATAATGGAGTAAATCAAACGATTATTAATCCGAATGGCTTTACCGCAGGATATCATAATCTGATCATAAGTGGAGGAGGAATTAAAACCATGCCAGCCACGACGTTATCGCTCTACGGCGATTTTACGATCTCGGACAGTACAACGGTTACTGCAGGCGCTGCAATGGATATTGCCGGTGAGTTAACCATCGACGACGGCTGTACCTTTAACGCTGGCCACTTTAACCATACCGTTGGCGAAGCCTTCGACAACAGTGGCACATTCAATGCGTCATCTGGATACGCTATTACATTAAATGGAGCGGCAAAACAAGTAATTTATGGAACGGCAATAACAACCTTCGATAAGTTAATTATAAACAATTCAAATGGGGTCGAATTATACACCGATGCCAATGTAAATGATACCCTTACCCTAACCAGTGGAAATTTAATCGTCGGTGGTAGTTCAATAGCAATTGCTGGAAACCTTACACTGGTAGAGACAATCTTAGGAATCAATGGCGATATTAGTAAAACCAGTGGATTCCTTGAAGTGAACCCTGCTTCTTCCCTACGATTTGGTGGATCGGCTGCCATCACCCTTCCCAATAATTTATTCTCTAATACCCCTTCCATTAACAACCTCACCGTAAATCGCTCCGGTGGTGTTACTCTTGGCAATCAGCATATGACCGTGAATGGATTAATTGATTTAAACTCCGGCACATTGCACCTGGCAGCCAACACATTAACACTCACCGGTAGCTCTCCTACACGTACCAGCGGCGCTATCGAGGCCAGTACCACCGGAGCAACCTTAGAATTCGCCAACACCTCGGCCATAACACTACCTACTTCATTTATAACGGGTAGTCTTCATAATTTAATCATCAACGGAGTCGGTGGCGTTACCATGAGCAGCAACATAACCATCGATAACACCCTCCGTTTTGATGCAGGACTAATTCATACCGGTGCCAATAACCTCATTCTGAGCAATACGGCGAACGCCGTGGTTGGTGCAGCATCCGATAAATACATTGATGGTAATTGCCGTAAAATTGGCAATACAGCCTTTACCTTTCCTATTGGCAATAACGGCGAATATGCACCCCTTGGAATCTCTGTGGCCGATGGTGGTGGAAGCAGTACCGACTATTTTACGGCTTATTATATTAATTCCATCGCACATCCAACCTACGACAGCACCCTTCACGACTTTAGCATTACCCGTATTAGTCACAAAGAATACTGGATGCTTAACCGGGCTGGAACCAACAACGTTCATGTTACCCTTAGCTGGGGCACACGCAGTGGCGGAGTAACCGATGTAAATGACTTGACCGTTGCCCGCTGGGATGGCTCCATATGGAAAAACGAATCCGGCACCAATATAACCGGTGATACCGCCGCCGGAACCATTACATCAGGACTCGTAAGCAGCTTTTCGCCTTTTACCTTAGCCTCTAAGAAAATTTCAACCAACCCTTTACCGGTATCGCTCTTCGCCTTTGAAGCCCGATGTTTAAACAATCAAGCAGTTCTTTCGTGGCATACCGCATTGGAATTATCGAATGATTATTTTGAAATTGAAAGCAGCAACGACACCAAAACATGGCAAGTGGTAAACCGAATATCGGGTGCTGGAAACAGTAAACAAATACAATCCTACGAGCTCATCGATAACACCACTAAAGACGCTCGATATTACCGTTTAAAGCAAGTAGACTTTAATGGTCAAATCGTAATTTCGCCAATCATCTTTTCAAACTGTAACACCGTGAAACGTGAAATTGCCGTTTACCCAATACCCGCGAAAAATGAAATTCATGTCTCCTGCTCAATCAAATTTGTTGATGCCACGTATGCCATTAGCAATAACTGCGGACAAGCGGTAAGTTCAGGCATGTTAAATGGATACACAGCAACACTTCCTATTGAAACACTGCCGAAAGGAATTTATATTCTAAAAATCAATGGTAATGGCTATTTAAAGGCCTTTAAGATTATTGTTGACGAATAGAAAACGATTTTTTTAATGGTGCACTTCAATTCGTTTCTAGGATAATCGATGGATGGCTTTATAGTCAATAAGCTCCACATCAGGAGAAAGATAACCGGCTTTGACAGGCTCCTCCTTTAATAAATCGGTGCTTAAATATTTCTTATTACTATCCGAGAAAACGGTTACCACGTGGCATTTTTCAAACCCTGCCTTATTTTGCAGTTGTATCGCTCCAATAATATTGGCCCCCGAAGAAATGCCAACAGCAAGTCCCAATTGTTTGGCTAATTTCTGCGCCATAATGATGGAATCGCCGTCTGAAACTTTGATCACCTCATCCAATTGATCCAGATGAACAATCGCCGGAATAAACTCATCGGAGATGCCCTGAATACGGTGCGAACCCACTTTATGTCCGGTAGAGAGGGTGGGCGACTCTGCCGGTTCCAGAGGATGAATTTTTATGGCTTGATTTCTTGATTTCAAATACTTGCCGGTACCCATAATAGTACCACCGGTACCTACACCCGCAACAAATGCATCCGGTGTAATATCCACTGATTGCAACTGCATCCAAATTTCTTTTGCTGTAGTTCTCTCATGTGCTTCGGCATTATATACATTTTCAAATTGTCGTGGGAGGAAGATATTTTCGCATTCTCTGGCCATTTTTTCACTTCGTGCAATGCTTCCTAGAAATCCACCCTCCTCTTTAGAAACAAGAATTACCTCTGCCCCTAAACTCTTAATAATGGCAATCCTTTCTTTACTTAACCAGTCGGGCATAATAATTTTTACATCATGACCCAAGGCTCTCCCGATGGCGCTAAATGAAATCCCGGTATTGCCGCTGGTGGCTTCAATGATGGTATCGCCTGGTTTAATTTTTCCATCATAGTAGGCACGTTGTAAAATATAAAGGGCCATCCGGTCTTTGATGCTTCCGGTAAGATTATAATGCTCGCATTTTACAAATATTTTCCGAGGTAAGCCTCGGTAACGATAGCTTATTTCAATCATAGGAGTATTGCCTACGAGCTGCCACAGATGGTGAAACTTATTCTCCTGATCCGATACCGGCGCTTGTGGGGCAATGCTTTCATAGCTTGTTGAATCACTCATTTTTTAGTTCGTTTTAAAATTTGCTATCCTTTTTGATTTTATCAAAGGAACAAAAAAAACTTAACTTACGAAAGTTAAGCATCGGTGTGATGCGGAAATCGAGGTAATGCATTGGGGTTAATCCGAATTTGATGTGCTGGCGAAAATAATATGATTCGCAAGGACCATGTCAATAATGTTTCATCATTATTATTCTGAAGCCCTCTTTTCGCAGATCTTGAATCCAAAAAGTAGTTACCATTGACGTTATTTTGATGCTAAAGTTATTTCATTAAAAATGAGATCCTTCCTTCGTAGGATGACAATACAATACTTATTATTGGGATAATGTATGCCTGAAGGCTGGAATGTTTTTAGTAAAAACATTCTGTTGTATTGTCATCCTGACGAAGGAAGGATCTCAAAAACCAACACGATAAACACCACTCATCATCAACCATCAACACCCTCATGAAGCGACGGAAAACCGGATGCATCGACCCTGTTGTATTGTCATCCTGACGAAGGAAGGATCTCAAAAAAAAGACACGATAAACACCACTCATCATCAACCATCAACACCCTCATGAAGCGACGGAAAACCGGAT
>CANNQU010000063.1 GCA_947507965.1 Bacteroidota bacterium | reverse complement strand
TGCCCATGTTGGAATCGCGGATTATGTGGATTATGTGATTACGCAGAATAAAAACAGGCAACTATTATAAAGGGAAAATTAAAATGCAACGCTTGAATTACAAATCAGTGCAATCCATTAATCCGTTTAATCGGTGATTCAGACGATGAAGGGATGCTACCCATGTTGGAATCGCGGATTCTGCGGTTGGTGGGATTACGCAGAATAAAAACAGGCAACTATTATAAAGGGAAAATTAAAATGCAAAGCTTGAATTACAAATCAGTGCAATCCATTAATCCGTTTAATCGGTGATTCAAACGATGTAGGGATGCTACCTATGCTGGAATCGCGGATTCTGCGGATTATGGGATTACGCAGAATAAAAACAGGCCGCTATTATGAAGGGAAAATTAAAATGCAACGCTTGAATTACAAATCAGTGCAATCCATTAATCCGTTTAATCGGTGATTCAAACGGTGTAGGGATGCTACCAAGGTCTGCATCACGCCCCATTGTAAAAGTTTTATTGCTTCACCACAATCTTATAGTTGGTGTTAACACCATTAAAATAGAGCGTCGCAAAATACAATCCTTTCGCAAAATTGGAGGTGTTAAGTACCACTGTATTTATTCCTTTTAATCCATCGTTTTCTTCCGAGAATACGATTTCACCACGGGCATCAATAACACGCATCATGACGTTGCCATTTTCTGGCAAGGTATAGCTTACGGCGAGTTTATCGGAAAACGGATTGGGCAGTACACTAACGATGGTGACTGGATTTTGTTTTCCAAAATACAAATTCCTTAGGTCTGTATTTTTAAAGCCACCATCAAGGTCGGTAACACGAATGCGATAATAATTCATTCCCTCTAACGGATGTTCATCTCTAAAGGAATAGCCAACAACCGAATGACTGCTTCCTGCTGCCTTTACATCGCCAATCGTAGTCCAGTTTCTGCCATCAGGACTTCTCTCAATAAAAAAGGCATCGCTTTTATGCTCGTTAGCTGTTTGCCAGGTTAGCATGGCGGTTGCTCCCGTTTTTTCGGCATGAAAATCAAGTAATGATACACTCAGGACCACAAAATAAGTACAGGAGTTGAAATCCAGATAAATTACCTTTGTGTTTTTACATCCATCACCTGCCGTTACGGTTACGGTATAGTATCCATTATTGGCGTTGCTTGCCAATAAAATCTGTGGGTTGGCCAAGGTTGAAGTAAAACCCAATGGGCCGATCCAAGAATACGTATTAGAGCCACTTCCACCGGTAGCATTGCTAAAGAAAGAGGCGGTGGTGCCCGCACACGTAACCGTTGGTGCAGCCGTAGGGCCTCCGCTTATGGTAATGCAAACGTTAAAGTCGGCGTTGGTGCAATAATCGCCACTCACAATTCGCCTATAGTACGTTGTTTGCGTCAAGGCTGGTGGGCTATAATTCTGTCCTGTTGCCAGTGCAATATCGGTCCAGGTATTGGTGTAATCGATACTTTTTTGCCATTGATAGCCAATGGGTGTAGGCACACCCGATGGATACGAACCTGGAGTGCCATTGGTTTGAACCGTATCGTTTCGAACGATTGTAGCAATATTATAGGTAGCGGCTCCGGCGGTAAGCGTCGACGGCGTTTGTCCACAGGTTAATGTTTGAGCCGAACTAATGGTAGCATTATTGATGTCGGGCGGATTGGCCAGTGAAACGATGACCGGCTCTAAAATACCGGAGATCGATGTTTTGCCGGTATTAATGGCTCCTTGCGTTAGTGGAATATTCGTTGAGCTTGCGGTAACCGCCAAATAAATGCGACATGCCAAAAATAAGATACCCCTTTGTCCTAAGGGGTCGTCGTCGTCGTCCGTACCACCGTAATACGTACTATAAATTTTCGAAGCACCACTGGAGCTTAGCTTCGTAAATACAGCATCCATCAATCCATAATTGGTTGATTGAATAGGGTTGGCGGTAACGGGGTAATTGGTGCTATTGCTATATCCTAAAACGTAGATATCGTCGTTCAGGTCGGTGTTTAAACCCATCATATTGTCTTCTGTGCCACTACCACCTAAATACGTACCCCAATTGGTCATACTTCCGGTTTTCGATATTTTAGCAACAAATAAATCCTGTCCACCGCCAATGGTTGTTTGCGCAGCACCTGTCGTAATGTTTTTCACAGCGAGTAAACCGGTGGTAATACCAGCTATAATTAAATTGGTATCGATTCGATTCAATTCCATACTTAGGATGGAGGTGGTTTTTCCGGATCCCGAACTATTGAAGTATCTCGACCATTGCACGGTTCCGCTACTGTTTAATTTCATGAGCCATCCATCCTGGCTGCCTTTCAAAGTAGTTTGCGTTGACGGGTTTTTGAATGATATGGTTTGTGTCGCCGTGGTGTACCCAGCGGTATATATGTTTCCGGCAGCATCAACGGCGGAGATGGTTATCCTTTCATCTTTTGCTGAAGCGGAGTCTGACCCAATGTTTCGAATCCAGTAAATACTATCGAAGTTATTGGTGATTCGCATAATCAAAGCATTGTCTTTGCTACTGGATGGCTGTGTGTATGCTGTGCCAGCCGGAGTTTTTGGCCCAGGAAAATCGCCATCGGTGCCACCATAGCTTTTCGGTTGTGCAATATATCCCGAACAAATTAATTCGTAGGTATAAACCCCTGTTTTGTAGATGCGCACATCAGCCGGCGAGAAGCCAAAATTTCTAGCCACACTACCAATTTCGCGTGTTAATGCCCCGTTTCCTGCGAGGTCTAATTTTACAACTAAGAGTTGTTGCATGGTGTCGGCACTTCCTGTACGTTGGGTAGTCCAGGTAGCGGTAAATCCGGTTCCTGCTGTTTTAAGCATGCTCGATTTTGTTTTGGCTATCAAATAGATGAAGCCATCGGCCCCCATCTGCAATGCGATATTGTTTTCATCTTGCGCACCTCCAAGGTAGGTTTGCCAAATTCGGGTGCCTGAGCCTCCGGGTGAGGCAGGTTCGGTATATTTACCAATAAACAAGTCAACTCCTCCACCGGCAGTCGATTGAAAAGCTCCGACCGTAATTAAACCGGTGGAGTTAAAGCGGCCAGTTACATAAAGGTTGCCCAACGAATCCAGTCCGGAGCCATGGTTATGGGAGTCAGCAGAGGTAGCGTTGGTAGCCCAGGTAGCCCAACGTAACACCACCGGGTCGATAACCAGCGTTTTACTGTTATCGTAAGCAGGTATTGCGAAACGAATGATTTGCTGATCTAATACGAAGCTAACGTTGATGGGCGTTTTTATGCCTTGTACATCTACCAAATAGCTTATTGGAGCAGGAATCGATACTTCTCCGACCGATGTGGTTAAAATTAAATCGCCGTTAATAGCTTGTTTTATCGCATCTATACCTTCGAGCTCAAAGGCCAAATTGCTAATGTCGGCAAACGGTTTGATAATGATATCATTTTCTAAATAACCTTCGGACGCCGTATAATATTTTACATCAATATTATGATATACGTTTTTATAGGTTATCTCTTCATAACTTCTCACTTTACTGGCATGATGGCTAATATCGCCCACCCAGAAATTATAGAAGTCACTGCTTTGCACCGCACTTTCAATTCGGGGCGAGATGTTTCCATTTAAAAAATGAAACCTCCAGCCGTGGCCTTTTAAGCCGGGTGCCTTGGGGTGGTCGAGGAGATACTGAGCTCCTGTCTCCCGTTCTTCCATTTTTTCTCCCCATTCCGAACGGGCAAGAATGGCATTCTGATCAAATAGCCCCACCAGCATTCCACGAGAGGTTGCCAGTGCTTGTCCACCTGGAAAATCGGTTCTGAATTGGATATCGCCATCCCATTGTCCTTTGTTTTGAATAAAGGCCAATTTGGCGGTTTGGGCATTAGTTAGTGCTGCGTTAAGCAACAAGAAGTATACAATAACATATTTTTTTGTAATCATAATCAAATAGTTTTGTTTCGATCTTTTGGGTAGAAATTATTTTTTCTCTTCCTAAAAGATGGGTAAATATGTTATGAATTTTTTAGATATCCAAATAAAAAAAAACATATTTAAATATTTTTTTTTGCCGTACGATGTATGTAATAGAGGATGCCTAAAACCCTTTTGTACTAGATGTTTTGAGTTATATTCTGTGTTTTTATAAAGTTAAAATATAGGATAAAAGTGTTAAATTCATAGGCAGTGTATAAAATAAAGTTCAGCAAAAAACATGGAGAGAAAAAGACCCCAATATCTTTAACAGGGTTATTGTTGTGCATTATTTACTGAAGAAATAATTCTTCAGATGGGGGGGGGTACTTTCCATTTCATTCACCAATTATGTATCTTAAGTTTCGGCTCAATCAGTGGAGGTGCAATTCTTTGATTTTTAGTTATTGCTTCTGGAAAGGAAAATGGAGAATATATCCAACTCGATCTCTAAAAAGTTGATTATTTATTTGTAATTGCTTTACAATGAAATACCATATTCGCTTTGAGCTGGTTTCTATGGAGATCAAAGGGTTAATAAATTGTGTAAATTTATTCGAATTTTGCCAAAAGTGTTTAATTAAATATACATAAATGCAACTATTTCGGACTATTTTTTCAGTAAAATAAAATGGTGTTAAAAATTGGGTATAAAAATTGGCTCAAATATATCAATTTCGACTTTAATGTGTATATATTAAGCTACACAGTGCCATTAATATATACTTTTACTTGTAATAATTTGATATTGGCATAAAAATTGAGAATGCTTTGGCAACAATTTTACTAACGCAAACTAAACATTATTTAACAAGGCCATGAAAACAATTTACAATTTAACAAAACCACTTCTTTTCCTCTCTCTCTTTTTTCTGAGTTCGTATTTAAAGGCACAAACCAATTTGGTAGGCATTAAAGATTGCTCCAACGGGTTTCACCATAATTTACTTATTAGCTTGAATGATAGTTTATATGCCTTTGGCGAAAATGTTGATGGAGCAATAGGCGATGGTACAAACGTCAACGTAGTTAGTGCTAAAGCACTTAATATAAAAGCGATTGGAGTTGGTACAGGATATAACTATAGTTTCTATATAAAAACAGATAGTACCATAATGGCTACTGGTAGTAACACCAATGGAGAATTGGGAATTGGTAATACCACCACCAAGAATGTATGGACGGCATTAAATATTGCTTCTTCAATTCATTTCCGGCAAGTAACCGGTTCGGCCGATCATGCATTAGCTGTTACCGGTAGCGGCTTGGTTTATGCTTGGGGTGCTAATGATCATGGGGAAATAGGCGACGGTAACACAGGTGGTGGCAATAAACAACGTACCAGTCCTACACAGGTGCAAGTAACGTCAAACCAGAATCTCACCAATATTAAAAAAGTGGCAGCAGGTAGTCCTTCTAACGATAATAGTGCCGGTGGACATTCGCTTGCCTTGTCAAACGATGGCACGGTTTGGGCTTGGGGGCTTAATTCTTCTGGCCAGCTTGGCGACAACTCAACATCCGACAAAACAAGAGCGGTTCAAGTGCGAGCCATTGGTGGAGCAGCCAATAGTGTGTTATCCAATGTAATTGATATTGCTGCCAGTGGCAGTTCGTCTTTCGCGTTATTATCCGATAGCACGGTGGTTTCCTGGGGGGAGAATGGTGGAGGTCAGCTCGGAAGTGGCAATACCACTGCACGAAGTTATCCTGGATTAGTAAAGATAAATTCAACTACCAATATTGGTTCCATTAAGCAAATATCAGCTTCGGGTGCCGCTTTGGGCGACGATGTATTGGCCATGTTAAAAAGCGATGGTAAGATATGGAATGTGGGAACCAATAACAGAGGACAGTTAGGCACTGGAACGCTAATCAATCAATCGTATGCGGTACAAAATACGCCGGCGTTAAATCGTACCTTCTTAAAAGTAGTGGGTACGGGTCACTATTTGTTACAGTTATCAGCCGATACTTTAGGTAACTATTGCGAAAGTGGTCACCAAATCAGTGGCTCCTTTGGTAATGGTACTCTTGCCGACGTTCGGATGTCAAATGCCACTTGTCTTACAGTACCAATTGCCGGGGTGCCGGTAACCCTTTCGGCGTTTACTGCGAAAAGAACCGATGATAATACGGTGGTGCTGCGCTGGACTACCGAAACCGAGATAAGCAATGAACGATTTGAAGTTGAATATACTGCCCATGGCCAAGAAGGGCACGAGTTTGAAGTTATTGCAACGATAAATGGTAACGGAACCAGCTTCAATACCAATAACTACCAATTTATACACAAGGAAGCTGATAGTAAACATACCGGTTACTATCGCTTACGGCAAATTGATTTCAACGGAGGTTTTGAATATCATAAAACGATTGCCGTTAAACCAGGAGCAGAAGCGGGCAACGTATATACCAACCCGAACCCGACGAAAGGAACCGTTAATATAACCATGATGGAGGAGACCAATACGGACTATTCCATTTCGGTGATGGATCAAACGGGCCGTATCTTAATTGAAAAAACAGGGCATATTGATTCTACCCCAATAAGCGAAAAAATAGATTTAAATGGTTATGACAGAGGTTTTTATTTTATTACAATAAAAACCGATTTCGGAACGAAAATCGAAAAGGTTGCAAAACAGTAGTTGTATTCTTAGGGGCCTAAACCATTGAAAGTTTAGGCTCTTTTGAGATTAGTCATATATATCGTGTTACCGGAATAGAAGGTAATATAGGGTGTTTGTTTTAGATGTATTGGAGTGTAATTTAAAATAGTGTTACATTTTATATACATTTTTAAACCGTAAATGGACGTTTTTATTAATTGTTTTTTGCATTGAGCAAAAGATAATCTGTGAAAATGGAATTTTTAGGACTTAAAACGTAAAAGTCGTACAATAAAATGTACAAATATTGCTTTTATTGATTTTTTTTGCCAAAAAACACATATTGGCACGCATGTTGTAAACCCCATTGCAACAAACTATTTAACAAAGTCGTGAAAACAATTTACTATTCTTCCTTACGGGCGTTCTTATTTGTCGCCGTTTTATTATTCAACATCAATTTATTGGGTCAAATAGGCATTAAAGATTGTGCCAATGGATTTCACCATAGTCTTCTAATAGGCTGGAACGACAGCTTATATGTATTTGGTGAAAACACCAAGGGGCAGTGTGGGGATGCTTCAATTTTACATATCTATGCGACCCAAAGTTCAAATGTAAAATCATTAGGCGTTGGGGCTGGATATAACTATAGCTTTTATATTAAAACAGATAGCACGATAATGGCATCAGGTAGCAATACCAATGGAGAATTAGGTATTGGAAATAATACGGATAAAAATGTATGGACGGCTTTAAATATAGCAACCTCAGTGCACTTTAAGCAAGTAGCCGCTTCTTCCGATCATGCTCTTGCTGTTACAGGTAATGGTCTGGTTTACGCTTGGGGAGATAATCAGAAAGGTGAAATAGGGGATAACACCACCACCCAAAAAACTTCACCTACTCTCGTACTAAAGGCAGTAGGCGTAAATTTAAGCAATATTAAAAAAGTTGCCGCAGGCTCTCCCGATAACGATAATAATACCGGCGGTCATTCGTTGGCTTTGGCTAATGATGGTACACTTTGGGCTTGGGGGCTTAACGCCAATGGACAGTTGGGCAATAATAGTACAACAAATACCAAAATGGCCGTTCAGGTTGTTGGAATAGGTGGCACCGGCTTTTTGGCCAATGTAATTGATATTGCAGCAAGTGGAAGCTCTTCTTACGCTTTGCTATCGGATAGCACTGTTGTATCATGGGGTGAAAATTCTAGCGGTCAATTGGGTGATGGTTCAACCAGCAAGAGATCATTTCCGAACCGAGTAAAAATAAATTCAACAACAAACATCACTTCCGTTAAGCAAATAACCGCCTCGAGCGCTGCTCTTAGTGATGATGTATTGGCCATGTTAAAAAGCGACGGTAGAATATGGAACGTAGGTGCTAATAACCGGGGACAACTTGGAACAGGAAACACCACATCACAATCTTATGCTGTACTAAACACACCAACTATCGTACGTCATTTTACCAAGATTGTAGGTACCGGACATTATTTAATTCAACTTTCAGCCGATTCTATTGGAAATTATTGTGAAAGCGGTCACCAAACCAATGGTTCATTTGGTGATGGATCGGCTACCAACACCAATATTACTTCATCTACTTGTTTAAGCATTCCTATTGCTGCTTTACCGGTAACCCTTTCGGCATTTAGTGCAAAAAGAACAGAAGATAAAACAGTGGTATTAAGATGGACTACGGTATCGGAAATTAGTAATGATCGCTTTGAAATAGAATATTCAATTGATGGAAGCGAGTATGATATGATTGGAATATTAAAAGGTAATGGTACAAGTTTTAATGCCAATGAGTATCAATACATTCAAAAAGATGCAGATAGCAAACGAATTGGATACTACCGCTTGAAACAAGTTGATTTCAATGGTGCCTACGAATACCATAATGTTATTGTTGTTAAACCGGGTGTTGAAATAGGTAACGTTTATAGTTATCCCAATCCAACCAAAGGCAATTTGAGTGTGAATTTAATAGAAGAAATCAATACCGATTATAGCATAACCTTAATGGATCAAACGGGTCGTATCATATTGGAAAAAACAGGACATATCAATACTACCCCGGTAAGTGAGAAATTCGACTTAAATGGTTACGATAGAGGGTTTTATTTTGTAACGATCAATACCAGTTATGGAACTAAAATCGAAAAAATAGTAAAACAATAGAGTTGGTTTGAATAAAAAAGCTCCTGTATGTTATTTGCAGGAGCTTTTTTATGCCCAAAATTTAACACAAAAACTTAGCTATAATCGAAATTTATTTCTGCACTATCGCCTAAGTTAAGGTTATGGATATTACCCTTATAGGAGGCGTCGTTGCCAATAAGCGACTGATGCAGGAGTGCATTTTCAATTTGTGCCCCAGGGCCTATTAAACTTTCCTTTATAATCGAAAAATTGATGATGGCATTAGCACCGATAGAAACATTGGGGCCAATGATGGAGTTGCTAATCTTACAACCTTCATCGATTTGCACCGGGGGGACGATGATGGTATTTTTGAAATTATAATTCGTTTTCTGTGGTAATCGCTTCAAGAGAATACTGTTGGTTTCAATTAGCACCTCTTTTTTGCCACAGTCGTACCAATCGGCTACATTAAAAGTCCTCATTTTTACCCCAAGGGTGAGCATCCGTTGCAAGGCATCGGTTAAATGAAACTCGTTTTTTGTTCTTATATTATTCTCTATATTATAATTTAAGGCATCCATTAAAGCCTCTGTTTCAGCAATTTTATAGAGGCCTACCAACGCAAGGTTCGATTTAGGGATGGAGGGCTTTTCAACCAATCGCTTGATATTACCCTTCGAGTCAATTTCGGCTACTCCAAAAGCTCTGGGGTCGGCAACTTTTTTTATACCCAATAAGGTTCCTTTTTCTTTTACCACTTTCTTCAGGTCTACATCAAAGATGGTGTCGCCCAAAACGATTAATAACTCATCTTTTTTATCCATTTTATCGTTGCAAAGCCAAATGGCATGCCCCACTCCTTTCCCTACTGTTTGTAGTACGAACTGTGATTTTAGTTTAGGGTAATGTTGTGTAATATATTGTTCAATTTTGTCGCCCAGGTAGCCAATGACAAAAATATATTCTTTAATTCCGATGGCATTCAACTCATCGATAATATGCGCCAATATGGGCTTTCCGGCAACCGGGATGAGCGATTTAGGTTGTGTGTGCGTGTGAGGGCGCAAACGGCTTCCAATGCCTGCAACGGGGATTATGGCTTTCATGAAAATACTTTTTAGGTGTGCAAAAATAGGAAATAAAGAAAGAAACGCCGAGGAATCATTTTTCTGTATTATTTTTGCCAACCAGTGCAATTTCGAAACTTCTTTCGAGTTCCTCAATGGTAATGAAAAAAAATATCTTAGACGAGCAAGTCTTTCCCGAAATTTTATCCCGATTGGATCATCATCTTCGTTAGTTTTCAGTATGACATTTTTTATTTTAATTTAGAAGTCTTTATTTTATGGATATTTATAGAACAGTGGTAACGAGTGCGATTTTTGTAGTACTCATTGTGGTGCTTGATTTGTACACTTGGCAGGCCATTAAGGTAGTGGTTGACAACCCACACTATTTGCAATATGCCAAACGGGTTCATTTCGGACTCAGCGCCATCATCGTGGTGATGTTGATACTTTTTATTTTTGTGCCTCAACTAGCCCAATACAAAACATTCAAAACGTATTTTTATGCCATCACCGTGGGTATTTATATGAGTAAACTTTTGGTTGTGTTTTTTTTATTGATCGATGATTTTATTCGATTGATTCGATGGGTGTTCCAAAAAATATTTTATAGTCAATCGATCGATGAAATAGGTGGGGGTGAAGACCTAGGGCGTCTCACGTTTCTTTCTCAGATGGCGTTGCTATTGGGAGGTGGTTTATTTGCTTTATTAACCAAGGGAATGATAAAAGGTGTTTACGACTATCGGGTTCATACCACCAAACTAAAGCTACCGAATTTACCGGTTGAATTTAAAGGGTTGAAAATTGTACAGGTCAGTGACATCCATAGTGGAAGTTGGCAAAACGAGCATAAAGTGCAGCAGGGTATCGAAATGATAAAGCAGCAGCAAGCGGATGTTATTTTTTTTACCGGCGATTTGGTCAATAATACGGCATCGGAGGTAGAGCCATGGATGAATCTTTTGAGCGAGATAAAGGCACCGATGGGTGTTTTTAGTATACTAGGAAATCATGATTATGGCGATTATGTGTCTTGGAATTCACCGGAAGAAAAACAATCCAACTTAAACACGCTAAAAGACGCTCATCATAAGTTGGGATGGAAGTTATTATTAAATGAACATACCTACTTGCAGCGAGGCGATGCGAAGATCGGACTTGTTGGAGTAGAGAATTGGGGCCTTGGAAAGCGTTGGCCTAAGTATGGCAACATAAAAAAAGCGATGGAAGGAATGGACGATGTTCCTGTGAAAATATTATTATCGCACGACCCCTCGCATTGGGAGGGCCAGGTTACCAAGGATCATAAAGATATCGACTTGATGCTGGCAGGGCATACGCACGGAATGCAATTTGGAGTTGAGTGGGGTGATTTTAGATGGAGCCCAAGTCGTTGGGCTTATAAGCAATGGGCCGACTTATATAGCCAAAATGAGCAGTATTTATATGTAAACCGAGGGTTTGGTTTTCTGGGATATCCCGGCAGAGTAGGAATATTGCCTGAAATAACCGTCATTGAATTGGTGTAAGTTAATGCTCGTTCGAGGTGGTTGAGTAATCGTATCGTGACTTAAAACCAGGCTTCTTTTTTACTACATTTTGGATGAAATAGAATAGCATTACAACAGAAATCGTTAATGCAAGGTACAAGATCCAATGAATCATGTTTTGAAAAGAGAAATGAGATACTTTCATGAAATGGTGGATTAAATTTCAAGTGGATATTTCAGAAAGGTAAAAGGTAAATGCAGGGGGTAAAAAAAGTAAATAAAAAGTAGAGGAAGCTTGCCGTCGGTTTCTTATAACCACAAATCAATGCCGTTTTAGGAGTAGTTTTCACGTTTAGGGATGGCCGGTTTCGAAATAAATTCCTCCACTGTTTTAGCAAAATAAGTTTGCTCGAGTTCGTGAATTTTTGCCGCTACCGTTTCAGCCGTATCGGTTGATTCGACAGGTATTTTGGCTTGAAAAAGAATTTTACCTTCGTCGTATTTAGCATTCACCAAATGAATAGAAATTCCGGTTTCTTTTTCATGGTTAGCAAGCACCGCCTTATGCACGTTCATTCCATACATTCCTTTACCTCCGTAGGCTGGGAGCAGGGCGGGGTGTATGTTAATAATTTTGTCTTGAAAGGTCTTAGTGATTTTCTCCGGTATAAGCCATAAGAAACCGGCTAAAACAAGATAATCTATTTCGTACCAATCGAGGTAGCTTGTAATTTCGTCCGTTTCATAGAAATCTTCTTTATTAAATATTTTTTGATTTACATTATATGGTTTAATCCGTTTCAAGACGTAGGCTTCCGGATTATTACATAGAAGGCTATGCACTTCAATTTTAGGGTGGATTTTAAAGTGATTAATCATATTCTCCGCATTCGTTCCATTGCCCGAAGCGAAAATAGCGAGACGTATTTTTTGTTTCATTTTATTTAAGCTTTATCAATATTGTTTCAGAAATTTTCTTTGCCCATTCGGCGTACATTTTTCCAGATGGGTGCAGGCCATCATTGGCAAGTAAAGTGGAGTGCTTAGCTGCATCACGCGATGGTTGCGTTATATCTATGAATGCGATGCTTTGTTGCTCTGCAACCCATTTTGATATACTGTTAAACAAGTCAATTTCTTTTGATAATTGCGCTTTATCTTTTTCCGAATTTAAGGCAAAAGGAGTGACGCTCCAGTCGGGTATTGAAATAACAATCACACGTTCCGGTTTATTTGCCGCGAATTTTTTTGCAGTGGCCAATAGTTCGGTAAATTCTTTTCTGAAATTGGACGTGTCTCTCCCCCTGTATTGGTTGTTTACGCCAATGAGTAAAGTTACCCAATCGAATGTCGTTTTTATGTTCTGTTTGGCAATAGCATCAATTAATTCATCGGTAGTCCATCCTGTTTTTGCAATAATAAGTGGGGGGTCAAATTTTTTGGTATGGTTCAATAAACGAACCAATTGAACAGGAAAGCAATCTTCATAAGAAACCCCTTCTCCGATGGTGTAAGAGTCGCCTAAAGCAAGGTAGGTATGGGCGTGTGTGTGTTTTGAATGCTGCATTATAGGCAGAAGCTATTGGTTAATAACGGTCTTACACTAGTTAAGCAAAGCGAATCATAGCGTCACCGAATAATTACATTCGTTGACCCGAGAGCGTAATACATGACGTTACCAATCGAATTTTAACAGTCGATTCGTTCACACTCTCTAACGAGTGTATGAATCGATGGCTTGCTTTAATTCGTCGACTTTGAATGGCAACCCTTGAATTTTATTTAGCGGAGTCGCATCAATAAAGTACTTGTCACGAATTATTTTTACCAATTGCCCATTATTCATTTCCGGAATTAATACGGTCTTGAAGTTTTTCAAAATTTCACCCAAGTTTTTTGGGAACGGATTGAGGTAACGCAAGTGAACATGAGAAACACTTTTTCCTTCATTTAATGCGAGACGCACAGCTGTTTTAATAGCACCGTAGGTACTTCCCCAGCCGAGAATCAGGAGGTCTCCTTTTTCTTGTCCGCTATCCAGCTTTTGCAATGGGATGTAATCCGCAATTCGATCCACTTTCTCTTGACGAAGTTTCACCATGAACTCATGGTTGTCGGGATCGTTACTAATATTACCTGTGATGTTTTGTTTCTCTAATCCTCCAATACGGTGCTCCAAACCAGGAGTTCCAGGTATTGCCCATGGTCGTGCTAATTTTTCATCTCTTAAGTAAGGGAAGAACTTGTTTTTATCATCAGAGTTTTTCTCTTTTGTAAAGGAAACTTTTATTTCTGGCAGTTCTGCCGAATTCGGAAATTTCCAAGGTTCTGCGCCATTGGCGATATAGCCATCGCTCAAGAAGAATACCGGGGTCATATGGTTTAATGCAATACGGCAAGCTTCATAAACGGCATCGAAGGCATCGTTGGGGCCGTGTGCCGATATAATCGGAATGGGGCACTCGCCATTTCTGCCATAATATGCTTGCATTAAGTCGGCCTGTTCGGTTTTGGTGGGCAGCCCGGTTGAAGGGCCTCCACGTTGTACGTTACAAACAACCAAAGGTAATTCAAATACAGTAGCCAATCCAAGGGCTTCCCCTTTTAAAGCAATACCAGGTCCGCTGGATAGTGTTACGGCCAAACTGCCACCGAAGGCTGCACCAATAGCACTTGTTATCCCTGCAATTTCATCTTCGGCTTGAAAGGTTTGCACCCCAAAGTTTTTATGTTTACTTAATTCATGCAAGACATCGGTAGCTGGAGTAATAGGATAGGCGCCTAAGAATAAAGGCAGGTTTGCTTTCTCTGCTGCCGCAATTAGTCCATAGGCTGTGGCCTCATTTCCGGTTATGCTACGGTATTCACCACTAGGAAGCTTCGCTTTTCCAACTTCGTAAGTAACGGCAAAACTCTCAGTTGTTTCACCATAAGCATTACCTGCTTTTAGTGCTTTTACATTGGCATTTAAGATATCTGGTTTTTTTCCGAATTTACCTTGAAGATAGTTAATGGTTGGCTCCATATCGCGGTTGTACATCCAAAACAACACCCCTAAAACAAACATGTTTTTACAACGGTCAACTTCTTTGATCCCCAATCCACTTTCTTTCAAAATTTCACGTACCATTTTAGTTACATCGATACGGTGTACCTGAAATTTATCAAGAGAGCCATCATTTAATGGGTTTTCTTCTTCGGTAATACCGGCTAAGCGTAAGTTCTTTGGATCGAAACCGTCGGTATTTAAAATTATGATACCACCGGCTTTGAGTTGGTTTAAGTTTACCTTTAATGCGGCAACGTTCATCACCACTAGAACATCACAGATATCACCCGGGGTAAATATTGCTTCTGAGCTAAAGTGAACTTGAAATCCTGATACGCCGGGAAGCGTGCCTTGAGGAGCGCGGATTTCAGACGGATAATCAGGAAAAGTAGAGAGGTCATTGCCAATTAAGGCTGCCGAATTGGTGAATTGTGAACCGGTAAGCTGCATTCCATCGCCGCTATCGCCTGCAAACCGAATGACTACTGAGGATAATTTTTGTGAATCAGACATATGAAAAAAACAATTTATTTGTTAATTATGAAATATTCATAATGCAGTCGCGAAGGTAATACTTTTGCCCAAATGATTCTCAGAAAAATGATTTTTTATGTGGTTTATTCTACCATGGAAAGTTGTGATTTTTGAATAGAATTGACAACTTCAGCTTAAAAGGTTGCCACAAAAATGGGGTAACAAAAAAAGTTGAAACGTGTAATGAGTAAAAGAAGCAGCGAGCATCGGGCTCCATGGGTTTTATTGAAAACCGTTACCAACCATGATGGGTTTATTTATTTTTCATTTCTTTGATTAAACTTCTGGAAAAGAAGAAGAGGATGAGGGCGCCAAAAGCAATCGAACACCAAAGAAACCAAGGCCTCTGCCAGTAGGAAGGTGTTTCGTTTTTTGTTTTCGTTACAGAGGCAGAGGAAGCTACTACTTCCGTCAAATGCACCAACGGCATTTTCTTGTTCCAATCGATGAAGTGGGTGATGTCGTAATTGGGGCTTTTTAAGTTAAAATCACCAAACTTGACAACGTACTGTTCATCTTTGTTTAAATCGGCAATTAAAAGAGGGGCTAGCTGCCTGAGCTCCACATCAACAATACGTAAAGGCATATTATCGTTGTTTGCTATTTCTAAGCAAAATTCTTGCGTTAGCAAGTTATTTAATTCAAGAATTAATTTATTTCTGGAGCTAATGATAAAAGATTCGAAAAACGCTTTCCATTTTAATGGTTCCTTTTTCCTATCCTCGACTCGGTAAACATAAAGGATTGCTTCCCTATAAAAGTAGGAAGGAGTATCGATGTGTAAAATAATTTCATGGAGCAACTGTGGTTTTTTGAAGCTGAAAAGAAGTGACGTTATCTTTTTAATGGTATCATTTTGTATTGTAAAGGACTCTTTCTTTACCGAGGCATATACGAGTGTTTCCTTGCTAATGGCGGTCTTATGCTGAGATAATACACCATAAGGCACCTCTTTGCCTTGTAAATTAAACACACGGATATCGCTCAGGTCATTCTTTGAGTTGCTGATCACCTCCGGAGTTAAAACAATGCTATGCCATCCACTTTCCGTTATTTTCTGCACGTGAGTTTCATAAGAAAAACTTTGGGAGCAAGCTAAAAAACAAATAAAAGTCAATAGTATAAAAATCGAAAACGGTAAAACATTATTTCTCA
>CANNQU010000062.1 GCA_947507965.1 Bacteroidota bacterium | reverse complement strand
CGGAAAGAAACATTCCTACCGTTCCTAATAAAAATCCCCAGAAAAGCAGCGAAAGGAATACGATTAGCGTTGAGAGGCTCAGGCCTTTTCCCATAATCCGGGGTTCGAAGAAATTTCCAATAACATTGTATATAACCATAAAAGCACCGAGGGTCCATAATGCACCCCCTAACCCTAATTGTACCGAAGCAAAGAGTACGGCCGGAATTGCTGCGATAAGCGACCCAATATGTGGAATATAGCTCAACAAACCGGCAATAATGGCCCAAAGCAAAGGATAATCGATTCCGATGATCAAAAGAGAAATATAAATCAAAATCCCTACAGTCAAACAAATTAAGGATTTTATCCATAAGTCATGCCTGATGTTTTGTATGATCGTACTAAAATAAGTAACCGAATAATCCGACCCACTCAGCATGGCTTTTGCTTTTATGGGAAAACTTCCAACCTCCATTAAGGTAAATAAAATAATGAGGAAGATGAGGAAGGTATGGCCTACTACTCGAAACAGTTCATTAACAGCATCGGCCGTAAATTCCAGAATCTTAGCCGGTTGAATAATGGATGCTACCTTATCGGGAGGAATAATGATGCCCTTCTCTGCCAAGTACTGAATAAAGGAGTTTGACATATCGGAGAAGGTGGATTCATATTTTGTATAATTGTTTGAAAAAGACGATAGTGTTCTTCCCATCAAGAAGGAGAATCCGGAAAAAAGCAGGATCAATCCAAGAATTACAACGAGCAGCGCAAGCCATTTAGGCATGCCTTTTTTCTCCAGCCACGACATCGGTTGAGCACAAATAATACTTATAAATAGGGCTAGTAAGAAGGGGGTAATAATCGATTTCGCGTAAACCACCCCTGCCATAATAATGATTAAGGCAGCGATCTTAAAAACAAACGATGCCTCCTTTGATTCTGTGCTTTTGATGGTCATTTCTACTCATTTATTAATCCGGTTATTTTATACTAGGAAGTGCTGTTTCGGTATTCGTTTGTTTCTTTTTAAA
Organism: Bacteroidota bacterium; assembly: GCA_947507965.1. GTDB lineage: Bacteria > Bacteroidota > Bacteroidia > UKL13-3 > UKL13-3 > CAINMV01. The sequence continues at coordinate 15,031 of CANNQU010000062.1, read as the reverse complement.
TCAGGCGTCGGAAGTCAGCCCCAAATTTAAGTGCAAACTTAGACATAAATTGTTCAACTAAAATCTACTCCAATGAACAAAAAAAATGCTTTCTTGTGAAGCTATTAGATGTTAATTTTACGGTCGTGCTTTTTTCTTTCCAATAAAACGTAATACCTTTGCATCTACCATGTACCTACTCTGGATTTTAATTATATTTCTAGCGATTCGTTTGTTGTTTCGATGGATTTTACCATTGGTATTACCCTACTTTTTGAAACGATTCTTAAAAAAACATGGCCAGGGGTTCGAGCCTTATACTAACGGCCCCACGGCACCGCAGCCAGAGCCTGCCAAGTTTACGAAGCCGAAATCGTCAACCAACAGTAACGAGGATGAGTATGTTGATTTTGAGGAGATAAAATAAGCATTGGCCTTAGCCGTAATACCCGAATTTCCTTTTATTTAAAGCCATCCTTTTCTACGGAAATAGATGATTTCCCCGATGCCAACCAGTGCCATAAACCCCCAAATAAAATAATAGCCATGCTCGGAATGCAACTCCGGCATGGTATCGAAATTCATACCATACACGCCGGCAATAAACGTGAGAGGAATAAAGATAGCAGAGATAACGGTTAATACTTTCATCACCTCGTTGGTTCTATTTCCAATGCTGCTTAAGTAAACATCCATCAGCGAGTAGGCAATTTCTCGATAGCTCTCTACGGTATCATTTACCTGAACACAGTGATCATAGCTATCGCGGAGGTACATTTTATTTTGTTCTTTAACAAAAGGGTGGTTGAGCGTGAGAAGATGATTGATGACATCGCGTTCGGGCCGAATAAACTTACGAAGGAAAATGAGGGTACGCTTCAACGCCTGAATTCGGTTGGTGGTTTCGGTAGTTGGGTTTATCAGTAAATCCTCTTCCAGCGCATCGAGCTGGTCGGCGATAATGTCGAGCATCGGAAAATAGTGGTCGATGATGCTACCTAGCAGCATCTGTGCCAGATAGAAGCTAGCTTCCTGCCTTACGTTGAGGCGGTTTTTACGTAGCATCTCCCGAACTTTTTCGAAGCAGTCGTCCCACTCGTCTTGTACCGTAACCAATATACGGTTAAACACCAGGAAGCTCACCTGCTCATTGATGAGCTGTTTCGACTTATCGAAATAAATCATACGGGAAATGATGAGCAAACAATCGTCCAACTCATCCACCTTACTGCGTTGATCGGTAGCTAACATATCCTCTATAACCAATTCGTGCAGGTTGAAATAGCGAGCGAATTCGGTGAAGAACAGTTTGTCGGTTTTGCCTGTGATATCAATCCAGTGCTCGTATTCCTTATCTTTCTCAAGATGATTTTTGAGCGCCTGGAAATCGGTGAAGGTGCTCTCTAAAACTTGGGTAGTGGAGTAGGAGAATACCCTGATAGAAACCGAGGAGGGCAATACCATCGAATTCGAATCGACTCCTTTATGGTGCTTTTTTTTTCTACGTAGCGACATGATGAATAAATGATTATAGATACTTACATAGCTTACATTTCGGCGAAAGGAGATAACATAAATCGCCGAACCAAATTTTAAATCCGAGCGAATAGGTAATCCCGTTAAAATCTTCTTCTTTTATTATGTTCGAGCTTAGTGCTCTGCGGTAACCGAGGCCCCCACTCAGTCCAATAAATTTCCAGATCCTGTAATTACCGGTGATGGAGAGTTCGATGGGCAGTATGGTGCTTCGTTTTTCTATTTTCAGAGAGACGGTATCGTAGTATTGCTTTTTTGCGGTACCTATACCCACCTGAAGGGGCATATAAATATTCCATCGATGACTTTTATACAGACTGTACTCGGCAATGATACTGGTATAATTGATATACACGAGGGTATTGTATTGAGCTTCTTCCACGGTGCCTTTTTTTAGGATGACGCGTCCATAAAGTGGTTGCCCTAAAAAGTAGATACCCAACATATAGCTAATTTTGTTTTTATAGGTGATACCCAATTCCAACCCTTTCATGGGCACCCCATTACCGGTTACAAACGTGTTTTTACTGTCGAAATCGCCGGTGAGGGTAGGCTTAAACTTCATATAGTATTGAATGCTATCCCATACATGATACAATTGGGCCTGTGTTTTCAGCGGCATGGCAATTGTGCCAAAAAATATGCAGATTTGCACCATGAACTTCTTTCGAGATAAAACCCAAAGCATCCTGCTCTTGCTTGTTTTTTTTAGTGTGTCGTGTTTTTTGCCTAAAACCATGGTGGCACAAAATCTGAAATTGAAAAATTTAAACAGTATAAATGTTGGTGCTAAGCACGATATGCTGGTAAATATAATGTTTACCACGGCAAAGGAAGAATATTTTTATGCCATTATAAAAGATGTAAAAATAAAAAAAGCAGGTATCTCACGAATAGAGGCCAAAATACGCAAGGCCGACAGTGTGTGTGTGGAAGTAATGGTAAAAACGGCGAGTGCAAAACAAACGCAACGACTCTTCAAGTTGGTTTCACGAGAGTTTGGCAAACCCGAGAGCAAAGTACTAAAAACACCGACAACATACGATTGGGTATGGCAGGAGAAGCAATATCCTCGTTATATTGAATCGAAATCGTTTCAGTATATTGATTTGAATATAGCCGTTTTTAAAATCATTCTTATCGCTCCATAGCATCGTTATGACCATTCAAGAGGCTCAGTTGCAGGTTGACACCTGGATAAAAACAACCGGCGTACGTTATTTTAGTGAACTCACCAATACGGCACTGTTGGTAGAGGAAGTAGGTGAGGTAGCACGAATTATGGCTCGAAAATATGGCGATCAGTCGTTTAAAAAAAATGAAGAAGGCTTAGAGTTGGCCGATGAGCTAGCCGACGTACTGTGGGTATTACTATGTATTGCCAATCAAACCAATATCGATTTAACGGCTGCCTTGGATAAAAATTTCCAGAAGAAAAACACACGTGATGCGACGCGTCATTTACAAAATGATAAATTAAAAAAATAATGGCATTGCATTTTGTAGCGCACGCTGATATAAACTTCTCCTTATGGGATGATGGTATGGCTCGTTGCTATAATGAGAACCCCTATTCGTATAGCGCATGGCTCAATTTGGTATGCCCGGCGTGGGGCGCCCTAATCGATGCCAATTATTCGGTATTGATACCGCTGCCCATTAAAAAGAAATTAGGGATTTCGTATGTATCGCAACCACTATTTACACAACAATTAGGTGTTTTTACCGAGGCGTCGGTGGATCGTACATTTCTAGAGGAAGCCTTGCTTCAAATACCCAAAAGATTTCTTAAAACGCATTTACAACTCAACGTTGAAAACTATATTCCTGCCTTGCCTCTTCAGCATAAAATAACGCACTGGCTTTCACTGCATAGGCCTTACGAGGAATTATACGCCCATTTCACCACGCATCATAAAAGAAATATTAATCGGGCCATAGAAATAAGTAATGAAGAGCGCATCACGATAACAGCATCCAAGGATATCGCTTTGTTTATTCAATTATTCAAACAAACAGCAGGAATAAAAGATGCTTCTTTAGGTAAAAAAGAGTATGATTTAATTCAACATATAATGCACTTAGAGCAGGGCCAAATATTATTCTGTTGTACGCCGGAAGGGGAAGTGCTCGCCGGATTGTTTTACCTGAAGAGCAGGACCAAAATAGTGAACCTCTTCAATTTCATCACCCCCAATGGCAAGGAAAAAAAGGCAATGTATTTGCTTTTGAATCATTGGATTAAATCGTTTTCAAACCAACCTGTTATTTTAGATTTCGAAGGTTCAATGGTTGCTTCGATTGCACGTTTTTATGTTGGATTTGGAGCGACACCAAAAAATTACCAACTATTCACTAAAAATAAATTTTGGTAGAGAGAAATTAATTTTATTTTTGAAATTCGTTTTCAATCAAAAAAAATATTGAGAAAAATAATTTTTGTACTTGCATTTCTAGCATTTCATTTTCATCTGTTTTCGCAGGTACTCGATTTCAATATCGTTTATAAATCGGCGATAGAGCTGTATTCGAAAGGAAATTATTCGGGTGCAAAAGTGCGCTTCACCATTGCCCAGCGAAAAGCTTCAAAGGAACGTAATTATACGGGGCAGCAAAACTGTAGAGATTATGTTATTAACAGTGATCGCTGTGCTGAAATGCTTACCGATGGTGACCGTTATTATAGCAAAGGAGAATTTGAAGGAGCCAAAAAATATTATGAGGGAATTAATGAGCTGAATCCAAAGGATCCTAATAATGTAGAAAGGTCATTGAAATGCAGGAATGAGGTTGACTATCTTGCTACTAAAAAACAGGCTGATGCCTTTTTTACCAATGGCGACTGGGATCAAGCGAATGTATTATACAATATATGCATGGATAGCAGTAAGAGCGAGCTCATAAGCTATAAACGATACCATAAAGACGTGGAGATGCGCGATAAAGAATGCCTGGAAAAAATCAACATGTTTAATACCGACTCCTTGAAAATGAAGGCAAAAAAATTGCTGGACAAATTCAATAAGAAGCCCAAAAAGGAAGAAAAAGAACCCCAGAAAAAAGATACCCATGGATTTTTATTACAAGAAGAAACCCCTAAAAATAAGATGGGTTGGAGGAGGGTGGATTTCGGGCTTTTAGCCGAACGAAGGAGAAACACAACGCTAATTATCAACTGGTGGAACGCATGAGAAAAACGAGTTTCATTTTCTTCTTCTTCCTCTTTGGCATCGGCAACGTTTACAGTCAGGACACCATCTATTTAGTAAATCACACCCTACTGGTTGCGAAGATTACGGATGTTAATGTGGGCGATATCAGTTTCAAAATGTTCAACAATCCTGATGGGCCCAGTTATCATAAAAAGACGAGTGATATCTTACGAATAAAGTATAGCAATGGAATGATCGAATTTTATGAGGAAAGTGAAACGATGAGCGACCTCAATTCCACTGAACGTGGAGAACGAGCGACCCTACTTTTGAAAACGGGTAAAACAATTGATTGTGAGATTTTTGAGGTATGTGGCCTATCCATCATTTATAAAGAAAGGGGCATTGATGAAAATGTAGTAGTGCTCTTAAAAGAGGTGGTCGATAGAATCGTAAGACCCGACAGTTCTTTCTCCACGTTTACCAGCAGTGGAAGGGAAGAGAAGCATGACAAGCCGGTAAAAGTAGTGATTGTAGTGGCCGAAAAGAAAGTTGACCCTGTACCTGTGGTAAAAACAGAAGACCCTGTAACTCCGCCTACTACGGCACCGAGTAAAACAAAGAAGACGCTAAAGGGCGAATGCCTGCTGCTTGACTCGGACGGCAATCCGATAAAAACAAAAGATGTTTTGGTTGACATGAAGAATCAAACCGTTTCGTACGTGGACCAAAACAATGTACTCGTAACAAAGCCTTTTGCAATAAATGGTAAAGCCGGAATTCGATCCATAAGTTTCAAAAGAAAGAATAACAACTCCTCTTCCCTTGATTTAGCTGGGGAATTTGAGTTCTCCGATTTAGATCAAGAGTAATAAAAGAATGTAAGAATATCAAACCCCATGTTTAAATTATTTTTAAGTGCCGTTCTACTCTTTTTAAGTTGCTTCACCGCTTCTTCGTTTACTATTATGGAACGCGATACCGACCTCTTTATTTTAAAAAATGGCTATAGTTTCAAAGCTGACCTTATCGATACCAATTGCAAGTACTATGTATATAATGTATATCGAGGCGAACGTTTGTTGAGATGTGTAAAAAAGTCGGAGGTAAGCCGTATTACTTTTAATTATATAACCCCTGCCATCGTGAGCGTTGAATCGAGGCCTCCCTCCTATCATCCGCCGGAAGATCTCATTCCTGTGCCTGTTATTGTAACGAAAAACAAGTTTAACCCCTATAATGTTACGCTGGTTATTCGAAAAGGGTTTGAAGTAATCGATACGGTGCGTACGCTTTACGATCAAGATTTAACCCATTACAAGCAGGATGAGAATGCTCCTAACGCGTTTTCTTCTCCGATAGCGATGGGTCCAAAATATTCACAAGCTGAACTGGACAGTTGCGACTATCAAGGAACAAAGGCTAATGGCAAGCGCCAAGGTGGAGGCATACTGTATTTTAGTAATGGTGCAATTTATGCCGGAAAAATTTCCAATAATACACTGATTGGCTACGGCTCCTATAGCGATGAGAATATTGATTACAAAGGAATGTTTGCCAATAATATGCTCAACGGATTAGGTATCTGCTATTATTTCGATAATGGAGACATCTATAAAGACGCTACTTTTAAGGGATTGTTTAAAGATGGGCTATTTTGGGAAGGAGCGTTATTTTATACTACTGCCGATAACCAACGTTATGTTCAGCAGTTTAAGCAAGGAAATCCAGACACTGCTAAAGTTTTTTTCGAGGAGTAGGCGAAATAACCCGGGATAGTGGGTATTTCGGGCATTTCCGTATTTGATGTGCTAAGGTTCCATGGTATAGAAATTTTCAAGTCTCAGATGTCATAAGTTTAACAGGCATACTTCATGGAATGATTAAATTCATTAGTTCAGGTGAAGCAGACACGTGCCCTACTGGAAAGCAATGCTATAGGGATAGCTTGATTGACGGTATTAAGCGCCGTAGGTGCGACCAATTGGTAGTCCAATTATGGTTATCATGTATTTAGCTCCGTAGGTGCGACCTAATAAAGAATATTTCACAGAATTTGCCTTAATAAATAACTTCGTCATGGACCTTAAAGCGGGTTCATCAAAATTTATCACTCCTATCCATTAACTAAATCGAAAGTTTAGCTGGCAGTAAGGTTTCGGAGGATTTTCTTATTCAAAAAGTTGAATTGATAGGGCAATAAAACACCTATTGAATCAGGAACAACATCATCATAAAAGAACATTCAAAGAAGAATACCTTGATTTAATAAAGAAATTTGAAATAGCATTTGAAGAAAAATAGTTGTTCCAATGTATTGATCTATAGACCATGCTAATGGATTTATTCCACGATCAGGCCGCACCTACGGCGCTAAATACAGCCTACCTCCTTGGCTACAAACAGGGCGCTCCGATGGAGCTTAATACAAAAGCATATCAAAGGATGGTGAAAACATTAAAATGGCTGGGTGAAAACTTTGGTGATTCGTTTCAGCACATCAAATACGGAAATGCCCGGGTATTTCTCTTTAATTCAACACTAAATTTTCTTTTCTGCCAATAATCGTTATTTTTGCAAACTTTAGTAAAAAAATGGCCAAGGCAAAAAACAATTTCAGCAAACAAACCTATATCGAGTGGTATGAGCTGATGTTGCTTATCCGTAGGTTTGAAGAAAAGGTAACGCAACTTTATGGATTACAAAAGATAAAAGGTTTTTGCCATTTATACAACGGTCAGGAAGCTGTTATTGCGGGAACGATGAGTACGATTCGTAAGGATGAAGACTCCATGATAACGGCTTACCGCGATCATGGCCATGCCCTTGCGGCAGGAATTAGCGCCAATGCAGTAATGGCCGAATTATACGGTAAAGTAACCGGATGTAGTAAAGGCAAAGGTGGGTCGATGCACTTATTCAGCAAAGAACATCGCTTATTTGGAGGGCATGGTATTGTTGGCGCACAAATTCCATTGGGTGCAGGCATTGCTTTCGCAGAAAAATATAATGGCACCGATCGGGTATGCGTTACGTACATGGGTGATGGGGCCGTACGGCAAGGAGCGCTGCACGAAACCTTTAATATGGCTATGCTTTGGAAATTACCCGTTATATTCGTATGTGAGAATAATGGTTATGCGATGGGCACGAGTGTAGAACGTACCACCAATATGCTGGATATCTCGAAAATGGGCCTGGCCTACGACATGCCGAGTGCCGTAGTGGATGGAATGCAATGTGAAACGATGCATGAAGCGATGACTTTAGCGGTAAAGAGAGCACGGGAGGGAAATGGTCCTACTTTTTTGGAAGTTCGCACGTATCGTTACCGTGGTCATAGTATAAGTGATCCGGCAAAATACCGCAGCAAAGAAGAATTGGCAGAATATAAAAGCAGGGATCCATTGGAGACCACCAAACAAACTATTTTAGACATGAAGTATATGACTTTGGATGAATTAGAGCGGATGGAGGATCGGATTAACGAAGAAGTAAGAAGGTCGGTTGAGTTTGCCGAAACTTCGGCATATCCATCGGCAGAAGAATTATTTACGGATGTATATGCAGAACCCAATTATCCATTCGCAGAGTAGCATTTTAGGAGAAAAGAAATTTTATAATATTTTAGGAATCATTAATTGTAATTAAAAAAAATGGCAGATAAAAAAGGATTTGATGTAGAAAATTTAGGCGATGAGCTTATCGAACGAGTGGAACCAGCAAAGGAATTTGTTCAAAAATACGCACGAATGATACTGTATGCTGTGGGTGGTTTGGTGGTATTCATCGGCGCCGTTATTGGCTACCGTTATTATATTGGAGGCAAAAACAACGAGGCGAAGAAGGAGATTTACAAGCTTCAGCTTATGTTTGAAAAAGACTCCTTTAATATTGTGTTAAATGGCAGGACTGGAGAAAATGGAAAAACCCCGATAAAAAGTGCTATCGAAATAATAGACGAATTTAAGGGCACGGCACAAGCTAATTTAGCGCACTATTATGCAGGGGTTGCTAGTTTATATACTGGCAAGTATGACGATGCCATTGAACATTTTGGCAAGTTCGACAGCGATGATGATGTTGTTGGAGCCGACGCCTTAGGCATGACCGGAGATGCTTATGTAGAAAAAGGAGCAGATAGCTATAATGACGCCGTAAAATATTATGAGAAGGCGGCTTCATTTCATGCCAACGGCTCTACCACACCGCATTATTTATGGAAGGCTGCCGGGGTTTACGAAGCCTTGAAGCAGTACAAAAAAGCAGTAAACTGCTATGAAATAATCAAGAAAGACTACCCTAAATCGGAACAAGCCCGCGATATCGACAAATATCTTGAACTCGCTAAGATATTAGCAGAGCAAGGTAATTAAGCGATTGGGCTACGACTGGAAATAAAAAAAGCCAGCTGCATATTTTGCAAGCTGGCTTTTTTTTATGTTTTCGATAAATTTATTTAGAAACAATAAATTTCTTATTGAAGGAAAGCTCTCCTTTTTTAATATTTAAGAAATAAATTCCATTCGGTAATTCGCTCACATCAATTTTCTTGAAAGATTTTATATCCACCATTAAAACTTCTTTGCCAACAATATTTATAATGGAGATGGAGGTGATGTTTATATCGCTAAGATTAAGAACCAACTCATTTTTCACCGGATTAGGAGAAATGGTGACTTCCATTGCTTTAGAAACATTTTTCATGCCGGTAGCCGGGGCATTGCCATTGAAATAAATGGTGTCGGCCAAGTTTTTCATGCCCTCACGATATACCAAAAATCGGGCATATCCTTTTCCGGAAACGGGCGTTGACCCAAACGATTGAGTACATTTGAGATCGGTTACATTACCTTGAGCAGTATAAAATGATTCTTTTAAACCGGTCGTAGCGCTTACCAGGTAGCACTGCAAATTAGTGCAAAGGCCAAAGCTCCAAGCCGCTGGGGTATTGGCATCGAGATATTCGACCCAAAACATGCTATCTTTAGCATTTACGGCATTATTGGTTAGCGTTGAATGGATGTTTACCTCTCCATCAGCCAAAGGAGCCCAATTCGAAGGGTTTTTATTAGAGATGGTGTATCCCTTTTGAGCCCATATAATTGTGCTGAATAACAACATGGTAAGTAAAAATAATTTTCGCATAATCGATCTTTTTAAACTTTCAGTTACAAAGTAACAAAAATTTCGCCAAAAACAAATGTAATTTTTCGTTAAATTAATTTGGATAATTGAAAAAAAATCACGTATTTGTATTTCAGTACTTTTCTAAACAACCCATTATTCCTATTGATGCAACAAATTTACCTAAATTAAATTTTTCGACTCCACTTTAATTCATCAAGGTATCGCATCAAAAATTACGCTTAGACTTTTTTATTCGTAGGATTAATTAATTCAATTAAACATCATGAACATTCTCTGTTTAAGCGACACTGAATTAGTGCGCATGTACCAACAAGGGCAGGATGCTCCCTTTAGTGTATTAATTGAGCGGTACAAACGCTCTGTATTTTCGGCTATTTACTTTGTGGTGAATAACAAAGAAATAGCCGAAGACATTTTCCAGGAAACTTTCATAAAAGCATCCTGTCATTTAAAAAGCGCCAACTACAAAGAAATGGGCAAAGTTTCGGGGTGGCTTGTATCGATAGGAAGAAATTTAGCCTTAGACTACTATCGCTTGAACCGAAGGAGGCCTGCCATGTACCAACTCCAGGATGGTGATTATGGGCATCTTTCAAATCATGACACGAGCAGTTTAGCTTCTACCAAATTAGAACAAAAGGAAACGGCGAAAACCATTCGTCAATTTATTTTGTTATTGCCCGAAGAGCAGCGGGAAGTGCTTATTCTACGGCATTATGCCGACATGAGTTTCAATGAGATTGCCAAAACCATGAATAGCAATTTGAACACGACATTGGGCCGAATGCGTTATGCCATCATCAATATGCGTAAAATGATTGAACGTACGAAAATGGAAGTATGATTAAAACGACCAATAAAAAAGGGAGGCGAAATAATTCGCCTCCCTTTTTTATTGGAAAATGAAACCGATTAAATTTCAGCTGTAATTTTCCATTTAATGGTAACTTTCATTTTTACTTGATGATCAAGCGCTGTGTTTAACTTTCCAGTGAAATGGTAGATTATATCGTTGCCTTTAGCTAATGGTAACACGTCGAATGCCGGATCCATATCGGGTGAAATTAGGATTAAACCTGTATGAGGAACGGGATCTTTAAATGCAACACGCTTGCTAGTTATAGCAGTAGAACCTAATTCAAGGTTTACAAAATCAACGATATCAAAAGTAATCGGAGTGGCCGAGGCATCTTCAATAGCGATGGTAACACTTTCTGCCGTAACCTGCGTTACTTGAGCTAAGGTAACATCATATTGTTTTAACTGCGTTTCCAAATCAAATTTAACGTTTTCACTAAAATCATAAGGGCCGCTAGCCTGAGGGAGTGCTGTAAAGGTTACTGATGCTCCGTCAATTGATTTTTCGAATTTAATTTTCTTATCACAGGCAGCATTGCTGAAGAGAAATATTGCAAGTACCGCAATACATAGAGTCTTAATGGTTTTCATGATGATATGTTGATTAGAGTAAAATAGGGTAATTTAGATTAGTGTCGATTAGTTCAAGAGCAAATTTAATGAATAATTTGGAGAAAAAACAAATGATTTCACCAAAAAGAAGAAATTTTACAAAATATAATGGTTTCAGCATTTAAACTACGTTCCATTAAGCTTCAATAACTATTTTTGCTAAAAAACAATCCATGCAACAAATAATTGAATGCGTTCCTAATTTCAGCGAAGGCACTGATTTACATATTATTAAAGAAATTACCCAAGAGATAGAAGGGGTAGAGGGTGTAAAACTGCTGGATGTTGACCCTGGCAAAGCGACCAACAGAACCGTTGTAACCTTTGTGGGCACTCCAGATGCCGTAATTGAAGCGGCATTTAGAGCCATCAAAAAAGCCTCGGAGCTCATCGATATGCGTAAGCATCACGGGGAACATCCACGAATGGGAGCAACCGATGTATGCCCACTTATACCGGTAAGCAATATAACAATGGAAGAAACGGCAGCCTTTGCAAAGCGTTTGGGGCAACGCGTGGGAGAAGAGTTAAACATTCCTGTTTATCTATACGAAGCGGCGCAAACCACTGCAGCAAGAAAAAATTTGAGTATTATTCGTGGCGGCGAATATGAGGGTTTTTTTAAGAAAATTAAAACCGATGAATGGAAACCCGATTTTGGGCCTGCGGTAATGAATGAGAAAGCTGGCGCGACGGTTATTGGAGCACGCGATTTTTTAATCGCATATAATGTAAATCTAAACACCCAATCGACCCGTTTAGCCAATAGTATCGCCTTCGATATTCGTGAAAATGGAAGAGTAAAACGTATCGGAAATCCGATAACCGGCGAGATAGCATTAGATTCTAATGGAGAGCAAGTACGAGTTCCGGGGCTTCTAAAACAATGTAAAGCCATTGGTTGGTTTATTGATGAGTACCAACTTGCCCAGGTGAGTGTAAACCTTACCAACTATAATATAACCAGTGTACACCAATGTTTTGATGCCTGTTGCGAATGTGCAACCAAGCGTGGACTTCGGGTTACAGGGAGTGAAATCGTTGGTTTGATACCTCTAAAAGCGTTGACCGATGCGGGGGAGTATTATCTAAAAAAACAAGGAAGAAGTATTGGGGTAAGTGAGGAAGAGAAAATCCATATCGCGGTGAAATCGTTAGGGCTCGATGACTTGGCTCCATTTGATGCCAATAAAAAAGTAATAGAATATGTGTTACGAGGATCAAATGCTGCCCCTTTGGTAAACATGAAACTAAACGCCTTTGCCAATGAAACAGCTTCAGAGTCGGCTGCCCCCGGTGGAGGTAGTGTAAGTGCAACCGTTGGTGCCTTTGGGGCTGCTTTGGGTACCATGGTAGCTAATTTAAGTGCTGGCAAGCGGGGTTGGGAGGAGAAGTCGATGGAGTTTGGAGACTGGGCCGAAAGAGGACAAAAGATAAAAGATCGGTTATTATTTTTAGTAGATGAAGATACAGCGGCCTTTAATGCGGTGTTATCGGCTTATGGATTACCCAAAAATTCGCCGGAAGAAAAGGCTTCCCGAAGCGAAGCCATTGAACGAGCCAATATTTATGCCACACAAATTCCTTTAGAAGTAATGGAAACGGCACACCGTGCTTTACCTTTGATATTGGCCATGGTTACCTTAGGAAACCCCAATAGCATAAGCGATGCGGGGGTAGGTGCCCTATGTTTGCAAACCGCCATAGAAGGAGCCTTTATGAACGTAAAAATTAATGCCAAAGGATTAAAGGACAAAATGGTTGCCTCTCAATTTTTAACACAGGGGCAGCAAATAAGTGATTCGGGAAAAGTACGATTGAAAGAGATTTTGAAGGTTGTAAGTGAGCAATTTTAAGACGTTTTAACCTCGAAAGAATGAACCAACTACTTTTCACCGTTCTCATCCTTGTTTCTTTCACAAGCTGTATCACCACTAATTATACCGGCAGCTATAAAATAAATCTCGATACGGTAAGCAAAGATTCCGTGGTCATAACAGATACCATAAAATCGTTGTCGTTTGACGACCAATTAATTCATGTGGAATGGGCTCCGAAGGACAAACAATTTGATTTTATTTTGCTCAACAAATCGGATAACGATATGGAAGTGGTTTGGGAGGATGCGTTAATGGTGTTGGATGGTAAGCGCAGCAAGGTATTTCATTATGGCACCCAATTCGAAGATAGGAATAGGTTGCAGCCGGCGACTACCGTTACTAAAGACTCCCTACTAAAAGAAATCATTGGGCCTATGGAAGATGTTCATTATGTAGCGGCAACATCTAAAAACCAAGGGTTCTGGGAAACCAATAATTTATTCATTACGAGTACCAACGAGGATAAAGATATCGTTTACATCGAATCAAAAAAATGGGTGGGTCGCAAAGTGGTGATATTTTTACCCATTAAGCAAGGGAATAGAACAACGAACTATATTTTTGCTTTTACCATTGGCAATCCAGAGATAACAGCGCATCGATTTTACAATCAAAAACGTACCAATACCTTAATTACAGGAACTTTATTTATGGCCCTTGTTTCCTTTGCCATCGTCAATAAATAGATTCTTTCAGGATTTAGTATAGCACGTGATGGCTTAAAAGGATCGAACAGCCCGAACACATAAGGAGAGGTTTTTGGTGTAATTAACCTGGCCACCAACATCGAATGTTTGGCCCCATGCACCCGAGTTACTATTCTCGCTAGAACTCCAGTAGCCCGTGGTGGCAAAACCACCTATCGTAGTTTTATTTTCATAAAGATGGTTTAATTCATCTCGACTGGGTAAATACCAATCGCTAAAACCACCCAATACCAAATCAAAACAGATTTTAGCTGCAAAGCTGCCTGTTTTTTGGTAGTTAACGATCGAATTTGTATTCGTATTACCAGTTCCAACGGCCGTTCCGGAGGCAAAGGTAGAGATATAGTTTCCATTCCACCATCCAATACCTGTGCTTTGGTCGAGAGCGGCAGCGATTAAGCCATGGGTTACGTTGGCGTCGTAACCGGGGTCGGATGAAAGTAATACATAGGCAATGACCCCACCTTGGTAGCTGCGCCCAATAGTTAATGCATACGTGCATGAACCATCATCTTCGGTGGCCTTTGCATTATAGTTTATGGAAGTGGAATCCATGCAACCGCGTATTTTCTTTTTACAACTGCTATGGCATACTAAAAACAGAAGCATGGTGATGAAAACATACGATGAGATTTTGGCTTTTTGATTCATGATGATAGACCTCCTTAGTTAAAAAGTGACGACAATACTTTTGCAAATTAAGATAACTTTAGTAAACTGCAAATACTAATGTTTCGGAAGGTGTAGGAAGTTTATTGAAAAGGCATTATTCTGTATTTGATGTGCTGGAGTGAAAAAGTATACTATTTGTCGAGGTTTTGAGAAAATGAGTTTTCGGAGACCTTCTTCTTGGAATGATTAATTTCGTTGTTTTGAGCGCCAGAGGCGCAACCTGTTGGTAGCCATAGGGATGATTTTTCATTTAGCGCCATAGGTGCGACCTGATTGTAGCAAATTATCGTGATATGGTATTTAGCGCCATAGGTGCGACCTGATTGTAGCAAATTATCGTGATATGGTATTTAGCGCCATAGGTGCGACCTGATTGTAGCCCAATTGACAAGGTGATAAAATACATTTTGAAACAGGAACAACATCATCATAAAAGAACCTTAAAAGAAGAATACCTTGATTTAGTAAAGAAGTTTTATACCGT
>CANNQU010000061.1 GCA_947507965.1 Bacteroidota bacterium | reverse complement strand
GATGCAGAGAACTATTTATACCCCAATACGAGTGCCTGTGATGGTGTTAAGGGCGTATTTTCTACCGAAGTTAATCCTCTCTTGGATATGTCTTGTAAGTCGTGCCACTCGATTACGGCCGCCGCAACTTCCGGTGGAGGTATTATTATAGAAACATACGACCAGATAAAGGCCAATGCCCCGAAAATACTATCGACGGTAAACGCGGGTACCATGCCTAAAGGGGGTGCGAAAATGCCGGTTTGTGACATCAAAAAAATTCAACGATGGATAGAGAACGGAACTCCGAATAACTAAGCAGTATTTCCATTATTTTCCTCTTTTGGTTTTTACGTAATCTCCTCGGGTTTAACAGTAAATGGTAACCCTACCTTTCTTGCTACAAAAAGTCTTTCCATTTTGCACGTTTCATTTTATTTAGGATGGGAAACAACTCGTTCGGCGTAAAATAATGCTCCTTTAACCTCAACTCTTTTTAATTCATGATTTCTGCCTTTAGTATTGCATCCTAATTCAATAACTAAATCAAGGTATCATGCAAAAATCAATTCTACGCTCCGCCATCGTGTTGCTATTTCTTGTAGGAATCAGTGCCTGTCAGAAATCGAACAACACCACTTCTCCATCGATATTAAATACAGCAGTTCAAAAGGGCAAATGGAAAATAACGTTGTACAACCACAATGGCAAAGACGAAACCAGCCAATTCACAGCGTATGACTTCAGCTTTAATCCCGACGGCAAACTTATAGCAACGAATGCTTTACTCAGTACACAGGGATCGTGGTCGAGTGGCAACGACGATAGCCAATTAAAGCTATATCTTAATTTTGGCACCTCGGATTATTTACATGAATTAAATAACGACTGGCATGTAACACTACAAAATGCGTCGAACATCAAACTAGAGAATGTAAGTGGTGGTAACGGAGGAAGTGAACTTCTTACTTTTGAAAAAAAATAAATGAGACTCTCTTTATAAACCTTTAAGCTATGAGAAACTCCATACTACTAATTGGTTTGATTGTATTGCTTACGATTTCATCCTTATGGTTTTTTCTGCTAAATCAAGAAGCAAAAAAAACATTAAACGATGACCCTGGGTTCAAAATTGAAACGGCAATACTTTTAAGAGAATATTCCGAAGACAAGGAAACGGCTAATCGAAAGTATTTGGATAAAACAATTATCGTCAAAGGAGAAATTAATTCATGCATCGCTGTACCTCACGGACTAAACATTGAACTCACCGCAGGCAATGATCTGGAAACGATTACCTGCTCGGTGGATTACGCACAACTCAATAACAAACAAAACTTTATTAAAGGCCGTAAAATAGAACTAAAAGGTCGATGTGGAGGATACTTATATGAAGAAAACCTAGGATTAAGAAACATCCGTTTAACGCAATGCAGTATTATCAATTAAATCATTTCAGGATGCTCCATTCTTCGATGTTAAAGCCAATCAGAAACTTCCCTTCACCTAAATCGAGAAGGGGGCGCTTAATCATGGAGGTATTTTTAATCAACAGGGCCACGGCCTTACTGCTGTTACTTGTATCAGCTTTCTCTTGTGTTGTTAAATTTTTAAAGGTCCTACTCTTACTATTTATTATTTCCTCCATTGGGAGATATTTAAACCATCTTTTAATGGTTTCCTTATCAATACCTTCCGTTTTATAATTATGGAATTTATATTTGATGTTTTTTACATCTAAGTACTTAAATGCCTTCTGCATGGTATCGCAGTTTTTAATACCGTAGATAATCATTTCGATGGTTTTTGAAAGCTTAAGTGCAATTAACAGATGTAAAAAGGAGGCTCATTATTTTAGTTGCTCCTTGAATGCAACCAATTGAGAACGAATCTTCTTTAGCGCTTCTATGAGTTCAAAATCACCCATAGAAATTTTCTTTTGGCTCTTCAAATAATCTTTCGCACCTTGTATGGTAAACCCCCTTTCCTTTAAAAGATGATAAATTACTTTAATCGTCTCGATATCTTGTGGGCGAAAAAGTCGATTTCCTTTTTTATTCTTTAAGGGTCGGATTTCAGAGAACTCGCTATGCCAGTATCGCACCAGTGAAGGCGCCACATCAAACATTTCACATACCTCACCCATTGAAAAATAATATTTCCTGGGGGCATCCTCCACCTCCTCTTCTATATTGGTTTGAAGTAAGCTGTCCATTATCTCACAAAAGTGTTTGAAAATAATTTAAGGAAACACACAATTAATCAACAAATGAAATTTAGTTATAATCTCATCGATCCACCCGTTTTCTTTTTCGCTCATACTGATATATTTCCTGCCCCAATGCTTTCATAAAAGGGAGAGCGATGGTTTCATATTCGTATTTGTTGTCGTTTAAAATCCCATCAGCATTGGTGTAAATAGTAGCCGACAGAAAAAATGAAATCTTCGATAAAGAATCTTCAAAATAGGCCACGTCGGTAGTAAAACCGTAGGCTTGGCCTACTGCATTATAAATCCTTAAATCGCTATCTAATAGCGCACTACGATCCTTTCCATAAAATAAATATTTCTTATAGGCCGGGAAATAACTTGAATCGTATTTTGGAAAGTCACTCTCGAAAGGGTACATCCCCAAGAGTGACTTCACGAAATGATATTCTGGTGGAGGCAATTTAAACTGCAATGAATCGGGAAAAGAGGAAGGAAAAATCAATCGCATCAAACACTGATGCGTTGTTTCCAACGGTAAATTATTATTATACCGAAATGATTTCGGGCTTCGAATGAGGCTATCACCTAAATAATAACTATCGCCAACGGAAGCATTTTTAATAGGATTATTATAAATAGAAGTCGTTAAAGCCGTATTCGAGTAAAGTAACGAAGAGTCGGTGTTGTAAAACTCGAACCGATTATGAACTCTATTGGCGGCCGCATTACATAATGGATCGAAGCGCTGGATAATTCGAGCCTCTTGAAAGCCTAATGCGATGCAACGCTGCTGGATGTAATCTTGCCCTAAAAAATCAAACACTCTATTATAAGCCTCATTATCGCTCACCAGGAGCATTTTTCGAATGTAGTGCCCGATGGTAGGGGTGTTAATCTTTGCCGTGCTATCAACCCACTCATCCGATTGACAAGTGCCGTTAGCGAATGCCTTTAGGGGTGTTGCCGTGGTAAGTAAAACGCTTGAATCTTCCAACAGCTTTTCGATGGCAAGCGCAGAAACAATAAGCTTGACCGTGCTTGCAGGATAAAAGTACGATGACGTATCGACATGATACCGGTAGTTTTTGAAGTGTAGCGCTCCCTTCTTATCTCGATTGATTTGAGTATAAATTATCTGGGCATGGTACTGCTTCTTATTCCTGGCCACTTCACGTAGGATGGGCTGTGACTTTAAAACCTTTTGAAGCGGCCTTCTATTGCTGCATCCTAAAATAAAAAAAACGGTTGCTAAGGTGAACAGAAAAAATCGCATTACTTAAGCAATTTTTGTAGGACGAGTAATAACGTGCCCGCAGTTTTTGCAAGTACAATGTTCCTTTGTATCATAAAAACGTTCAAAAATAGGGGGTAACTGAGCCACGATATCGGTTACATATTCAAATTCTTCATACACCTTGCTACCACATAACTCACAGTACCATAGAAACCCATCCAACTCTTTCGTTTCACGCTTCCGCTCGATTACTAAACCAACGGTATTTACCGGGCGTTGCGGGGAATGAGGTGTACGTGGAGGTAATAAAAAGATATCCCCTTCGTTGATATGCATATCCACCGGTTTGCCCTCGTCGATAATTTTTAACGTCATATTACCTTCCAGTTGGTAATAAAACTCCTCTCCTTCATTAAAATGATAGTCTTTTCGACTGTTTGGGCCACCAACGACCATAACAATGAATTCGGAATTTTCATAAACACATTGGTTCCCAACAGGTGGCTTGAGTAAATGACGGTGCTCATCAATCCATTTTTTAAAATTAAAAGGGTGTCGTATCATATCGATTAAAAGTTGAAGATCGTTTCACAAAAGTATGATTTAAAATCAAAAAAACACCTTACTACTTAAACTAGCCTTGAAATACTATTTTATGTACGCCCTTAAATAGTACAATAAAAACAATCGAAGTTCATACGACGAGGATAGCCTAATTCAAACGAAATGTACTAAATTTGCTCACCTTATGCTACGTTTCCAATTCCTACTTTGGTTGGTGTTCAGCTTTCTTATCTCAAAATCGCAAACTAAAAATGCGGTGATAACCGATAGTACCTTTAACATTTTCCCAAATCCTAGCCACGATCAGGTTTTTGTTACCACCCAAGGACGCGTTAACTACGCGATGTTAATAACGACCAATGGTGCAAAAAGGTTGGAGTATTTAACATATGATCTTTTAAGCTATTCGAATCAGTTTGGTTTTGGTTGCACACAAGCAGGTTGTGCCGGTGCATTCGTATCTTCTAATTACATCTGTACCATATACCGTAAGAATACAGAAGATGGGTTATACTACCTCGTTTTATTCGACGATTTAGGGCAGGTGTACCATACCATTCTGGTTTATAACTAAGAATATCAACAGTGGTTGAATAAATTTATGAATAAAATCGCCGTGTCGTATTCAGCCTGATGAGATCAATTATTTTGGTCTATAACCCGACTCCTTATATATTTTCATCAAATCTTTTTCATCCATCAGCTCTTTTAGAGAGATGGAGGTATGTGTCTCCATATACTTTTTCACCAATTGCCAGCCGAGCCATTCGCCTACCCGAGGGGGTGCATCGCGGCTAACATTAGGAGCATTGGTAAAAGGACCATCGGTAAAATATTTATCGTTTTCGAATGCATTTTTACTGAAAAGAACCTTCCGGTTCACCAAATCCACCCACATTTCCTTCTCCACATTTTTCATCCACTTCAACTGGTCCAAACTATACTGAATTTTTATGGTGTCAGGCATCTCCGGACAAATCGCATCGATTAAGTAATACAGTTTCCCTTGCTGCACCGCACGCTCAATAAAAACATTACTCGGTACTATTTCAAAGTGTTGTTCGATAAAGTATTTTAACGTATTTCTTATCAAATATTCTTTAGTGAACTTATCGATCATATATTTAGGAAAATCTAATCTCGAGTCGGTATAATATATGTAATCCTTCCCCAGATACATATCTAAGCCAATTCCAACATAATCTTCTCCTATAATATTCTGATACTTAAAGAATGAATTAAAGGTAATAAATTTAGGAATGGAAGCATCACTAAAATAATATTTAAAATGCTTCATCGCATCCGTTAAACCCAAATTCAAAAACGCATCGTCATGGAATGATTTTTGTGCAGAATCGGAAAGATTGATGAAGTCGATATTAGCTGCAAGTTCCAGCATTTTTAAGCTGCATAGAGAGTCTTCCTTCGTAGGAATAAAGAGCATCACCTGATGCGCAAAATCATCATAAAAAGTGCCGTATTTATGTTGTAAGTTTTTAATATCAAGGGCACTCTTACATTGTAAAAGGTCAATATCAAAACGCTTAAAATCCAAATCAATAGAGATCTTATCTACATTTACATCCAATTTATTTCCACCACACCCTCGGTTACAACTTAGTGCAACCAAGGTCAAACTAATAAATAGGGTAATATGTGTTTTTTTTAAGATATTTGCAATCATACGTAATTTCAAAATTAGTCAGAAAAAATGAAAAAATTTATCCTTTTATCAACGCTCGTTTTCATCAGTTATTTTACAAAAGGCCAAACACCAGCAGCAACGGGCGATGCCGCTGCCGAAAACAAAATTAGAATTGGTTTACATGCAACCCCAACCATTGGCTTTATAACCAGTGATAAACCAATGATCAAAAATGGAGGAGCACGACTCGGATACAGCTGGGGCGCAATTTTAGATATAAAATTTGCTGATAACTATTATTTCTCAACAGGAATTAATGTAGTGAACTCCCCCATTAAACTAAATTACGTGGATACCTTAAAGGATACATCGAGCACCTCTACCTTTAGCCAGAGCAATGTGGACTTAAAATTCAAAACTCAATATCTGGGTATTCCTTTAACGTTAAAATTAAAAACCAAAGAAATTAACTACATGAAGTATTTCGTGCAATTTGGTATGGAGCCTCAATTTAATATCAGTAAGAAGGTAAATGCCAACAAAGGAAGATACGCCGGAGCCGAGTACTTTATACCATCTGAAACATCGTATTCCAACTTCAATGACGATATAAGTTTTATTCGAATTGCCTTGGCCGTAGGTGGCGGAGTTGAATATTCACTAGGTGGTAAAACAGCGCTGGTAGGTGGCCTCACCTATAATAGTGGCTTATCAGACATTAGCAAACAAGATAAATCCAAAATAACCAATAGCTATGTTTCGTTAACTATTGGAATACTATTTTAATGCTTTTAGGCTTCTTTTTTCTTCATTAGAAGTACGGAAGCTGTTATATCATCATTAAGTTGGTGTAACGTAATTTCAGACAGGGTATTTATTCGTTTCTCATCATACGTTGTTTTTGCTTTTATATAATTACGGGTAAATCCATGCATCACCCCATGATCATAATCGCCTTCCCATAAAACCTCCTGTATCGAGTTAAGGTGCTGCTCATAAAACGCTCTTTTCTTTTTATCACTCAAAATACGCAACATCGCATTACGTTCAAATCGATCACGATCGAGCACTCGATGTGGCATTTCAGCAGCCAGGGTTTGCGGCCGTTCGCTATAGGTAAACACATGCAAGTAGGATATGTCGAGTTGGCTAATGAAGTTATACGACTCCATAAAATCATCGTGTGTTTCACCGGGAAAACCAACGATAACATCAACGCCGATACAACAATGAGGCATTGAACTCTTTATTTTCGCCACTCGGCTTTGATAGCCATCGCGTAGATATCGTCGCCGCATCAGGTTTAAAATTTTGTCGCTACCACTTTGTAAAGGAACATGAAAATGTGGAACGAATTTCTTCGATTGAGCCACGAAATCAATGATTTCATCCGTCAATAAATTGGGTTCGATAGAAGAGATCCGGAAACGGGAGATCCCATTAATATCGTCCAATACTCTTATCAAATCGATGAAACGTTCGCCTTTAGCATTTCCAAAATCGCCCGTATTCACCCCGGTGATTACAATTTCTTTTACGCCTTGCGAAGCAATTGCTTCTGCCTGATTCACCAATTCAGCAATACTGGCACTTCGGCTTTTGCCACGAGCAAGCGGTATGGTACAATACGTACACCCATAATCGCAACCATCCTGTATTTTTAAAAATGTCCTGGTTCGGTCGCCAAATGAATGAGCCGGTGTAAAATCGTTTACATCATTGATATCACAACTATATACAGCACCTTTCTCACGTTTTACCAGATCATTGAGATGGTGCTCGATATTAAATTTCTCGGAAGCGCCCAATACCACATCCACTCCAGGTATTTCTGCAATTTCAGTAGGTTTTAATTGAGCATAACACCCAACCACTGCAATATAAGCATTTGGATTATAGCTCAGAACTTCCTTCACCACACGTTTACATTTCTTATCGGCATGCTCGGTCACAGAGCAGGTATTAATAACATACACGTCGGCTCCGGCATCAAAATCAACTTTCAAAAATCCGGCATCATGCAGTTTTCTTTGAATTGAAGAAGTTTCCGAAAAATTGAGTTTACAACCCAAAGTATAAAAGGCAACACTTTTTTGCATGGAAGCGCGAATTTAAGGAATTGCCTCCAGTTAGTAATAATCGAATGATAGCATACAGAGATCTTTTAATTTATCCTTCTGATGTAACGTAGCAATTTAGTCCATTTTGAGAGGCACAAAAATGCACTAGATACAAGAACAAGTTACCATTGACGTATTTTGATGCTAAAGTTATTTCCTTTAAGAATGAGATCCTTCCTTCGTCAGGATGACAATACAACAGGGTCAATACCTCCATTTTCCCGTCGCTTCATGAGTGAGTTGATGGTTGATGATGAGTGGTTTTTTTTCGTGGTGGTTTTTGAGATCCTTCCTTCGTCAGGATGACAATACAACACTGATTATTAAAGAGAATATACGACTGAATGATAGGACATAGAAATTTGAGTAATTGATCCCATTGTATTGTCCAGACGAAGGAAGGATCTATTGTATTGCATCTTAAAAAACTTCCATCCAAGATTAATGGCAGAGACATGGGTTTCTTTATTCTTACTTGACCAGCATTGGGAATTAAGCTCAACCCAGTACATCAAATATGGAAATACCATTCTAAGCAGCCCTATTTCAAAAACGTAATTACGATAGCTGACTAGTGATACAATACGAATCCTTATCTTTGCTTGGTGAAATATAAGATTGCCATACTCGATTTATATCTTGGACACGAGAACCAAGGAATGCGTGGAATTAAAGAAACCATTGAGAAGTTTGGGGCCGATTACAACCTCCCCTTACAATATGAAGTTTTTGATTTACGTGGCAAAGCCGAGATCCCTGCGATACAAGATTTTGATATATTTATTGGCAGTGGCGGACCCGGTAGTCCACTTGACAGTATTGGGAGTGTGTGGGAAGAGAAATTTTTTACCCTTGTAGAAGCAATAAAAAACGTAAATCAAACCTCAAGTGAAAAGAAATATCTATTTTTAATTTGCCATTCCTTTCAAGTTTACTGTCGCTTTTACAATTATGGCTTAATATGCGAGCGCAAGAGTACTTCTTTTGGGGTGCTTCATGCACATAAAACAGAAGCCGGTAAGCAGGATGAAATACTTCATAACTTAGCCGACCATTTCTATATTGTAGATAGCAGGAAATGGCAGTTAATACAACCCAATATGAGCAAATTCTATGAAACAAAATCAGAGGTATTAGCACTTGAAAAAGAACGTCCATCCATACCTTTTGAACGTGCGCTCATGGCGATACGATTCTCGGAAGAAATTTACGGGACTCAGTTTCACCCGGAAGCCGACGGTTTAGGCATGCGACATTACCTGCTCACCGATCAAGAGAAGAAGGAACAGGTAATAGAACAATTTGGGGAAGAAAAATACTTAGAGATGATAGACAAACTGGATGACGAAGAAAAAATCATTTTGACGCATAAAGAAATTCTTCCTAATTTCTTTTCTAAAAAATACAGACGCATAGAACCTCAAATGGCCTCAACGGCTACCGAATATATCCATCAGATAAATTAAAGAAGGTTGATTTCTGTTAATGCCAATCAACAAGGTTTACCTCAAATTCCAAAACGGAATTAGCGGGTATGGAGCCAATCGCTCGACTGCCATAAGCCAATGCACTGGGTATCACTAATTTTCCTTTGCCTCCTTTCTGAAACAATGGAATGCCTTCCTGCCATCCTAAAATTACTTGCGACAATCCGAATTCAATGGGTGCTCCGGCCGCCGTGCCATCAAATTTTGTACCATCCAAAAGATAGCCGGTATATTCCACTTTAACCGTATTGCTTAACGTTGGATTCCCTCCTGTTCCGGGAGTTGTAATGACATAATACAAGCCACTGCTACTATATTGCCCATGAAGATTTTGAGCAGCTACATACGCATCAATTTTCTCCCTGTCGGTTTTTCTTTTGGTACACGAAGCAAACAAAAGACCTAAACACAAAATCAAAATTACGTTTCGCATTATTCTTATTAATTTAAATTTTCCAACTTCTTACACCATGTTCTTCAAACTGAAACCTTTTAAATTGGCCACCCAATAAATTCAAGGCATTCATCACATGATAACGAGTATTTTGTGGGCAATAGAAAATCATAAATCCGCCCCCGCCTGCCCCACTAATTTTACCTCCACTGGCTCCATGAGATAGTGCCGTTTCATATATATTGTCAATTAATGGATTTGAAATACCATCGGCCATTTGCTTTTTAAAGGTCCAACCAAAATTCAATATCTCCCCAATGACATCCAGATTTCCGGTGAGTATAGCCTCTTTCATCATAACACTCTGTTCTTTTAATTTGTGCATGGCATCGATGCTCTTCCCCTTTTTGGAATTTACATTATTCTGCTGCTCTTCAATAATGGTGCTACTAAGGCGAGATGTTGAAGTGTAATAAAGCAATAGGTTGTTTTCCAGTTCGTTTAAATATTTCTGTTTCACACGCAACGGATTTACAATAACCTTCTCTCCCGAAAATTCCATAAAATTAAACCCGCCAAAAGTGGCCGCATATTGATCCTGTTTCCCGCCAGCCATGCCTAAATAATTTCTTTCGATATCAAAGGCCAACTTGGCAATATCATACTCACCCAACGGAAGATTAAGCCATTCGGCAAAAGCAGAAATAATAGCCACACAGAGGGTAGATGATGTTCCCAATCCACTGCCGGCGGGAGCATCGGCAAATGTGCTTAACTCGAAACCCGTAGTAGGGAACTCATATTTTTCTTTTAAATATTGTGCTACTCCTTGAAGTAATTGCAGCTCCCCCTTGGAACGAATATTATCCAGTGTGGTGGTCTCCGTTTCCTTTTTATCTACTGCGTTAAAAACAACCAAATCATCACTTCTTGGAATAAGCGTGGCATAGGCAAACAGGTTAATGGTAGCATTTAAAATGGCACCTCCATATACATCACTGTATGGGCTCACATCGGTTCCACCACCGGCCAATCCAATTCGTAGTGGGGCTTTACTTCTTATGATCATATTCTTTTTTGTTCAAAACAAATTAAATTTTTTTGATTCGATAAAAAAAATTTAATTGCGGAAATCAAATGCTTAAATGTATAAAAATCTTCTTTCTATCCTGGTAGGCCTCTTTTCAAGTTTTCTTATTATTTTATTGCTTGAAATGACCTTACCGCTACCATTTGGAATTCATTCGCCCTATAATGGAACACCAACAATGGAAGAATACATTAAAACACTACCGCAAGCCTTGCTCCTATTATTCGTACTCATGTATGGTGTGGCTGCCCTTTTTGGCAGTTACATTTCCGTACTAATCTCCGGCACTATTGAATCAGGATTACGAACTACCGTGATGCTTCTTTTGGTGGTACTTGCTAATTTCATTTCAATTCATTCCCCATTTTGGATTATTATACTTAGCTGTGCTACTTCCCTATTTGGCGGATTTGCCGGCACACGATGGAAAACAAAAACTACTTAGAGTCTTCATATTCTTGATTCAGTAAATTCAATATATCGGTGGTAATATCTAAGCTGTCATTCGCAAAAAGCATTTGTTGCTTTGTTAAAATATAGTCGTATTGTTGATCCAAATTATACTTTTTAATATTCGTATTTAAACTTTCCATCATGTTTTTATTGAATTCCTGAATTTTAGCATCTAAATCTTTCTCCATCACTTCTTTTCGTTGTTGATATATTGAATATTCCTGTTGAAATTTATCGTAACGAGCCTGCAACTCCTTTTGTTTACTATATTTATCCGCCATACTAATCGTGGTATTATTTTCCAACTCACTGGCATCATTTTGAAGTTTTTGTTGTTGTGCACTAAGCGACTGCTCGGCCGTTGCCAATGAATTGCGGCTATTTTCTACCTCCTTCTCCATGATGACCCTCTTATCGGTAATATATTTATAATTACTGTCGATTTTCTCCACATTAACATAGGCTATCTTCATGTTTTTGTCTCCAAAATTAATTCTCTTCGGAGCGTCACCCGGATTCCCTTTAAAATGAAACCAGAATAACACCCCAACAGCCAATGTCAAGATTATATTAAAAACAAAAGAAATATTTTTCATGCCGCGAAAATAATAAAATGTAACAGCTTATCTATGAAATTGCGATAGAATTTGCAGCGATCCATGCCGTAGTCCAAGCATTTTGAAAATTAAACCCACCGGTGATACCATCAACATCGATGATCTCACCGGCAAAAAACAACCCCTTGACCAATTTGCTCTCCATCGTTTTAAAATCGATCTCCTTCAAATTAATGCCCCCACAGGTCACAAACTCATCTTTAAATGTTGTTTTTCCATTGGCCTGATAGGTGTCGTTACAAATTCGAGCAGCGAGTTTCTGTAATTGCGCTTTAGAAATATTTTGCCAGACGAGTTGATCTTCTAATCCACACTCATTAATAAGGTATTTCCAAAGCCGTTTAGGCAAATCAAAGTTATAGAATAAGATATTCTTTTGCTGGTGTTGTTGCTTATGTTTTGAGAGGGCTAAATAAATATCTTCTGCTGAGGCTTCGTTGAGCCAGTTAATGGAAAACTGGAAACAATAATGGCATTGCGCCAAATGCCGGGCACCCCAAGCCGAAAGCCGAAGTACCACTGGGCCACTAAAGCCCCAGTGGGTTATAAGCAATGGCCCTAGCTCACTTAGCTTGGTGTTTACGATTTTAACTCTTGCATTAGGCACACTTACCCCCATTAATTTATTAATCGGGTGATTGGGAACATTAAAAGTGAATAAGGAAGGAACCGAGGCACTAAAGGTATGTCCTAATTTGATAAGCGAATCTTCTAATTTTCCACCCGTGTTTCCACCGGAAGCAACCACCACTGCATCAGCCGGAAGTACGCCTCGATTTGTTATTAGATTAAATTTACCAGCCATCAATTCCATTTCATCAACGGCCGTATTAAGTAAAATATCCACCCCATACTTTTCCGCTTCATTTAGAAAACAGGTTATAATGGTCTCCGATGAATCGGTTATAGGGAACATTCTGCCATCGTCCTCCTTTTTCAGATTAATACCACGCTGTTGAAACCAATCAATCGTAGAAGCGGGAGAAAACCGATGAAACGGACTCCTTAACTCCTTCTCGCCTCTAGGATATTTTTTCACAAGTTCTCCAATATCAAAAATGGCGTTGGTAACGTTACATCGACCGCCGCCACTGACACGTACTTTACTCAACCATTTAGATGATTTCTCCAGAATGGTTATCGTAGCATCAGGTAGCAGAGCGGCTGCATTTACCGCACAAAAAAAACCTGCTGCTCCCCCACCAATTATTACAATATGCATAATGCAAAGGTGACGTATTAATTGTTAATTATCAATTGTAAAATATACCTTAGCTTTGCTAAATGAAATTTGCAATAGGCGATAAGGTTCGGTTTATGAATGAAAACATGGAAGGCATCGTATCGGCCATCATCGACAGCTACACGGTTGGAGTAACGGTTGATCATGACTTTGAGATCCCGGTACTACTCAACGAACTAATAAAAGTATCGTTCGATGCGCACTCAAATCAGGCTGAAACCTCACCACCGGTTATTCAAAAAGTTGCAGAAAATGGGTATGATGAAAACATGTATGCTTCCTTTGTTCAGAAAGATGAGCAACAAATGGAATTGTACTTTATCAACCATACCCAAAATCGCATTTCAGTAAATTATTACACTGAAAAAGGAACGTTGGTGATTTCAAAATTCTTTCAGCTCATCGAAGCCTTTGAATATAAAAGCATCGATACCTTAGCTATCGCCGAACTTACCAACTGGCCTGAATTTCATTTTCAGATACTCGTTAAGCCAGGCCAAACCCAAGTTATCCCCATTATTAAAAGCCTTCAAATTCCAGCCTCTCGTTTTTTCAAGCACTTGCATGCCACGCCACTGCTCAAAAAGCAAGGCTATTTGTTTCTCATCAACGAATCGTTGAACGAATCGGACATACGAAAACTAAATGAACGGAGCCCGGTTAACGAGTTAACATCGGAGAAGAGTGACCGAATAAAAACACCACTCGAAATCATCGATTTACATATCGATAAAATTCATGCCAATTACACCCAACTCACCAAACAAGAAACATTGCAAATCCAGTTAAACTATTTTGAAAAAAATATAGATAACGCCATCGCCACCGGAATGCGAAAAATAGTATTTATCCATGGCGTAGGGAACTTAAAATTAAAAAATGAAATGGTGAAGATGTTAAAGCAAAACAAAAATATTGCAAGCCTTGCCGATGCCCCAACGAGTCAATTCGGCTATGGGGCCACAGAGGTGTTTTTCTCTGAATCATAGGCTGAGTTCTTGATGAGGTAGAAGAAAAAAAGAAACAACATCAAACCGGCTTCCCTCTCGAGTAAACTTTCCACCATAAAGGCAACGGAAAATAAGGTTAGAAAAGCCAACATAAGATAATTATTTCGAGGCATAATGGCAACCTCTGTGAACATTAAAAACAGCAGCGCTAAGAAAACAAAAAATCCAATTAACCCATGTGCAGCAAGCGTTTCAATATATTGGTTATGACAGTTCGACAAGCTCTCCTCTCGCATCAAACGGGTATTATCGATTAAATATTGCGACTCCATATTTTGCTGCAAATCGCCATAGCCAACACCGAAAATCGGATGAGACTCAAAAACATGAAAAGCTACTTTCCAAGTTTCAAACCGGCCTGAAATAGAGAAATGCCCGACATAATCGCCACTATAATATCGGTGTAAATCTTCATACGTATTATTAACTCTATTCTTAACCGAGGGAACTATTAAGTACATCAAGAGTGGAAAAAGAAGCAGCATAAACAAACCGCCTACCAAGGTTTTAAATCGTCTTTTTTTAATGCTATAGCGAAAAAGAAGAACAACAAAAACGATATAAAAAGCAGCTAAGCCGGTTCGTGCACTTAACACATGTAAGGCAATAACATTGACCACAAGGGCACTAAAAACTATTTTATCCAACATGGTATTCATTACCAACTTGAAATTCACGTTTAACAAATGAATACCAAGAAAAACACTCCAAGCCATCATCAAACTAAAATAGATATGCATTGTTCCTCCAATAATAGGTATCGGCTTCGATTGTTGAACAAGCAGGTTATATTCCTTAAAATGAATGAAATAATCGATACATGAGAGCGTTGCAATAGAAGCCGTAGCGACAATAAAAATAAGGAAGGTTAGCCGCTTTACATGATCGGTTATTTTGGGAGAAAAAGAAAAGGCAAAAGCGAAAAGTGCCAGAAGTACTTTCAACGCACTCTTACGGGACAGTTCATGTATATTATCCGTATAAAAATATCCAAAAAGACAAAGAAAAAACAAAAGAATTAAAAGCCTGTTAACCGGAAGAAACAAATTCTCCCACTTAAATTGCTTGTAATTCAAAAAGGAGGCACAAAGAATCAACATAAGTCCAATATTCTCAAAGGTACGCAAGAAACCATCCGACGGAATTCCGACGGCTAGTAAGAAGCACCCTGCGGCGAAGATATAATTGGTTGAAAAATAATTTTTAAGTTTCACCTGAAGTTATTCTTTAGCATAACTAAGTTTGCATTCAAAATCCTGCTCTAGTACACCTAGTTTTTGTGCCACGATCCGGGTAACGATGATGTTGTTATCCGATGGATAATCCTCTGTTATTCTACCTATTACTTTAACATAAACAAACTTCTTGGTCGGCGCATACTCCAATCTAATAATCGCACCTATTGGAGCCTCGTTATGTAACGCATAATATTTTTCTTTATTCGCATCCATTTTATCGGTATAGAAAGCAAACCCCTCTACCGAAACCTCCCCTTCCTTCTGCTTTAGTGTTAATTCGGTTGAATTCGTTTTTTCTGAAGTAACTACTGAAGTGGAATCATCGGAAACAATAGCTTGAACAGGATGCTTAACATATCCAATAATAAGAATTTGCCCTATTCCAAGTTTCGCTGATCGTAACCTATTCCATTTTAAAATCGCTGCCTTCTCCAAATGATATTTCTTGGCAACAGACGCCGTCGTCTCGCCTCTTTTAACTTTATGATAGACGGGTATGCTGTCGGGTGGTGAAGCAAAAGCGATCATAACCAATAAATTCAATAACCCGAAAAACAGGAATTTCATAAAACAAAGATAGTATAACGGTATGGTAGTTAGAACTTCTACTTCAGTATTTTTGTTCGCCAAAAGAATACCTTTGTCGAATCAATGAGAAAATTATTATTATTCCTATTAACTTCGTTTCTTCTGGTTGAAACCAATGCCCAGCAAAAGGTAATCGTCTTTGACTTAAAGGATGAAATTTCCGCGAAAACATGGCGATATACCAAAAAGGCATTTGAAAAGGCAAAAGAAATAAAAGTGAATGCCATAATAATACACCTTAATACCTATGGTGGCTTACTCGATGATGCTGACTCCATTCGTTCCACGATTTTAAATTCTATTATACCTGTTTATGTATATATAAATAATAACGCAGCAAGCGCTGGGGCACTCATAAGTTTGGCCTGCGATAGTATTTATATGCATGCTGGCGGAACCATTGGAGCGGCCTCTGTAGTTAATCAAAGCGGAGAGCTTCTGCCCGACAAATATCAAAGTTATATGCGAGGTATCATGCGAAGCACCGCCACACAAAACCATCGCAGGGGAGAAATTGCGGAAGCCATGGTGGATGGAAATATCGTGGTGGACAGCATCAATAAAAAAGGTCAAGTGATTACCTTCACGACGGATGAAGCGATTAAATATGGATACTGCGAGGCGAAATTAAATTCAATAGCAGAAGTTTTAGAACGCACCCATTTAGGCAGCGCCAGTATCATATATTTCGAACCATCTAGCCTTGATAAAATAGTAGGATTATTAAAGTCTCCATTTTTAAGCGGCATGCTCATACTCTTAATTTTAGGGGGTATCTATTTCGAATTTCAACACCCCGGTGCCTTATTTCCTATAGGAGTAAGTTTAATTGCTTCCACGCTTTATTTCGCACCCAACTATCTTGATGGACTGGCCGCTAACTGGGAGATCGTACTCTTTTTTATTGGGTTAATACTAATCCTAATGGAAATTTTTGTTATTCCCGGTTTTGGTGTAACCGGCAT
>CANNQU010000060.1 GCA_947507965.1 Bacteroidota bacterium | reverse complement strand
TTTAGGGCGCTTATAAAAGCCTATGCCGATGAGTTTCGAATTCGAATTGAGATGCGCCAAATTGGGTATCGCCAGGAGGCTGCCCGTCTAGGAGGCATCGGTAGTTGCGGTAGAGAGCTCTGTTGCAGCACCTGGCTTACCGATTTTAAACTGGTGAGTGTGAATGCAGCCCGTTATCAAAATCTTTCCATAAACCCGTTAAAGTTAGCTGGGCAATGTGGTAAAATGAAATGTTGCTTAAATTATGAGCTTGACACCTATGTTGAAGCGCTAAGTGAATTTCCTGAGACCTCCAGCGAACGCATCCGGCTTCGTTTCGAATCGGTTACCTTACGTTGGGTAAAAACGGATATTTTAAAGCGCTTGATGTGGTTTGTGGCGGAGCCCAGAAATTCTGAAGATATCGCTAGTCCTGCGTGGTTGAAATTTACCTTAGAAAAAGTTAAAGAAGTAATCGCTTTAAATGCACAAGGTACCAAACCTACTGATCCCGATGGCTTCGCATCCAAAGAGGTTGTGTTGGAAAAAGCTGTTGACGAAGCAGCAGAGACAGAAAATATAGAATTGGATGGCGATTTAAACCGGTTTAACAAAACCCGGAAAATGCAACCGAACCGCAGGGATAATAATTCTCAACGTAGGCCAAGCACCAATAACCCACCTCGAAATACCAATCAGTCCAATAACCCACCGAAGAACCCAGTTCAGAATCCGCCACAGCCTAACAATTCGAATAACACCCCACGGCCGCCACAAAATAATAATCCGAACAGGCCAAACAATAATCCAAGGCCACCACAAAATAACAATCCGAATAGGCCGAACCCCAATCAACGTCCTCCTCAGAATAACAACCCGAATCCAAACCAGCGACCTCCGCAAAACAATAACCCGAACGCCAACAAGCCCAAGGACAATCGTCCTCCACAAAACAATAACAACCGCCCTCCTAGAAAGGATGATGGTGAAGATAAGAAGGAGTAGATTTTGGAATTGCGATTACTAAAAAAAATCCCGTTTGAAGACTCAAACGGGATTTTTTTTAGCAATTCTTTTTATGCTAAACGTTTTAAAAAATCAGTGAGTAAACGTACTCCTACCCCCGTACCGCCATTACCTCGGTATTTGTCGGCTTTATGGGTGAAGGCCGGCCCGGCGATATCAAAGTGCATCCAAGGGTAATCAATGAATTTCTCAAGAAACTTTCCGGCGGTGATGGCACCGGCCACCGGACCACCGATATTTTTCAGGTCGGCAATATCCGATTTTAAAAGATCGCCATATTCATCCCATAAGGGGAACTCCACTAAACGTTCGTAAACATGGTTGCCACTTTCTTTCAATTTGTTTTTCACTTTTTCATCGGCAGTGCCCATCGCCACGATGCCATATCCACCAATGGCTGCTGCCGCCGCTCCAGTAAGGGTTGCAAGGTCGATGGTTAATACCGGTTTGTAGCGTTTGGCATAGTGTAATGCATCGGCCAGTACCAACCTTCCTTCGGCATCGGCATTGAGCATTTCTACCGTTTGTCCGTCCATCATGGTTAACACATCACCCGGACAATAAGCATTTTCGCCGGGGCGGTTATCGGTGGCAGGCACTAAGCCAACCACATAAATAGGTAACTTGCTTTTGGCAATGGCTACCATCGTTCCAACCACTGCCGCGCCGCCACCCATATCGCATTTCATGTAATCCATGCTGTTGGCGGTAGGCTTTAAACTTAAGCCTCCGGTATCGTAAACAACGCCTTTACCTACTAAAACGTAAGGGTTTTTATTTTTCGCATTTTTCGGTTTGTATTCCATTACATTAAACGTTGGAGGTAATTGACTGCCTAAGTTTACGGCCAATAAGCCACCCATTTTCAAAGCTTTTATTTTTGCTTTATTAAAAACCTCTACCTTAAAACCTGCGTCTTTGCCCAGCGTTTGCATCTCTTTGCTAAACTGTTCTGCATTTAAAAACGATTGTGGCTCATTTACCAAAGTACGCGCAACACAGGTTCCCTCAATAACATGATTTAATTCAGAAATTGCTGTGGTGCTTTTTTTATCAACCAATACATGAATTGTAACTAAACTGTTCGTTTCTTTTTTTGCTTCTTTTCTGTATTTCAAAAACTGATAGTTACTCAACGACATTCCCTCTGCCAAAGCTAAGGTATGGGTATCATGGCCGGTGAGATCTAGGATCTGAACTTCTTTGTATTTGTGCTTGTTTAGCAAGCTGCCGAAAGTGGCTCCGTCAATACGTAGTGTTTCTTCCAAGGCATAGCCCGTTTTTTTATTGTCTTTAATTTTAATCAAAACCAACCGTGTAAGCTGATTCATTATTATTGTTTTTTCGTCCTCTTTAATTTTCTGTTTCACGTATTTTATTTCAGCAGCAGTAAGAGCCAAGCTATCCAAATTTGAATTCTTAGCGGCTATAGCTACAACGCTTAACGTGTTGGAAAGCTTTGGGGTAAATTTTATAATAGTCATATAATTAGATTAAATTTTAGGTGTGCAAATTAAGTGAAAATAAAAAGGGAAGCGGTGAATTAGTTTCACCTTTTTACATACTGTTCTTCGTAGTAATGTTGGTAGCTTCCCGAAGTAACATCGTTGAGCCAAATTTCATTGTTCAGGTACCAATCAACGGTCAGCTCCAGCCCCTCGGCAAATTGTACTGAAGGTGTCCAGCCCAATTCATTTTGAAGTTTGGTGGCATCGATGGCATAGCGTACATCGTGTCCTGCTCTATCTTTCACGAAGTTGATCAGCTGGCGTGAGTGGCCTACTTCACGGCCTAGTTTTTGGTCCATGATATCGCATACTAAATGGATGACGTTTATATTTTGCCATTCATTATGCCCTCCTATATTATAGGTACTGCCTTTTGAGGCTTGATGAAAAATGAGGTCGATGGCACGCACATGATCTTCCACGAACAACCAATCGCGAATATTTTCTCCTTTACCATATACCGGAATTGGTTTGTTGTTCTTAATATTATGTATGGCAAGTGGTATTAATTTTTCGGGGAAATGAAAGGGACCGTAATTATTACTGCAATTACTTATAACGATGGGAAGTTGGTAAGTATCGTGGTAGGCACGTACTAAATGATCACTGGATGCTTTGGAAGCCGAGTAAGGGCTATGAGGGTCATAGGCGGTTGTCTCAGTAAATAATCCTGTGGCCCCCAGCGATCCATAAACCTCATCGGTGCTCACATGGTAGAACTTTTGAAAAACGGTTTCTGCGACTTGAAATTGATAACGTGAAGAATTTAGGAGGTTGACAGTGCCGATTACATTGGTCATTACAAATTCCAAAGGATTAGATATGCTGCGATCAACGTGGCTCTCGGCAGCCAAGTGGATTACCGCATTGAACTGTTCCTGTGCAAATAAATTTTGAATGAAATCGGCATCACAGATATCCCCTTTTATAAATTTATAGTTCGGCAGGTTTTCGATATCGGTAAGGTTTTTAAGGTTTCCGGCGTAGGTGAGCTTATCCAAATTCACGATTTTATAATCTGGATATTTAGTAACAAACAGCCGAACCAAATGACTTCCAATAAATCCGGCTCCTCCGGTGATTAATATTTTCATTTTATATAATAAATGCTATGTAAACACAATAAATTTCAAACAAAAGTTAGCTAACAAAACGGACTAATTTTTCCGTTTCGTTAAGCTCCTGTATTAATCTAAATACTAACTACTAAATACTCCATACGCATTACAAATTGCCGCTCAACTGCCATTGCCATGCAATTCGAAGCATTTCTTTCAAATCAAACGTAGCTTGCCAGCCCAGTAATTCATTGGCTTTGGTGGTGTCGGCCCACACTTTTACCACATCTCCTTCACGGCGTGGCCCCATCGTATAATTTACTTTTATTCCGTTTACCTCTTCAAATGTTTTAATGCATTCCAAAACACTATATCCTTTTCCAGTTCCGATATTGAATAGCTCATAATTCGTTTCGTTTTCTTTCGCAAGAAGTCGTTTCAATGCAATAACATGGGCGGCGGCCAAATCTACCACATGGATATAATCGCGGATGCAGGTACCATCGGGCGTATCATAATCGCTTCCATGAACGGTGAGGGGGCCACGTATCCCAGCCACAGACTGCGTTAGAAATGGAATTAAATTAGAAGGAACGCCGATGGGTGCTTCTCCTATGATTGTACTTTGGTGTGCTCCAATTGGATTGAAATAACGAAGAGAAATGGCATTCAATTGAGGCTCGCTAAAACACGTTGCGGTGAGTATTTCTTCACACACGAGCTTCGTATGGGCATAAGGCGATTGCGACTTCTCCAACGGGGTGGTTTCTTTAACCGGTTGTTCTTTAGCATCACCATACAAACTACAACTGGAAGAAAAAATAATAGTTGAAGTAGGATGACGATTCATCACTTCGAGCAAGGTAAGTAAGCTATTGATATTATTGCGATAATATTTTAAAGGCTCCTTAACCGAATCGCCCACCGATTTGAAGGCTGCAAAATGAATGACTCCTTGAATTTCATGGCTATTGAAAACTTCATTTAAGGACTTTTTATCGCATACATCCACAGGATAAAAAAGAGGAGCACGTCCAATGATTTTTGCTATGCGATCTAAAAATAAAGGAGAAGAATTGCTACAATTATCAACGATTATTGGATTAAACCCAGCTTCATGCAAGGCCACCACGGTATGTGAACCGATATAACCAAGGCCTCCTGTTACTAAAATATTTTTCATCATATTTAAATTCCGTTTTCTGTTTCACCTTCTTCTTCGTCGCCTTCTTCGTGTGCAAAAATAACGTAGTTTGTTCCTATGAAATTAAGTCCTGTGGTAATTGCCGTAGCGGCAATTTTTGCTATGTTTTCTTTAATATTCTGAGTTATACTATCAGCGAATATGGTATAATTGGTAAGAACCCCGATAAAAAACTTAAGCAATAAACTATTCAAGACAATCGTAAAAGCATAGAGCAGCATGTATTTAAAGAAATATTTC
Source organism: Bacteroidota bacterium (assembly GCA_947507965.1). Taxonomy (GTDB): domain Bacteria; phylum Bacteroidota; class Bacteroidia; order UKL13-3; family UKL13-3; genus CAINMV01. The sequence goes on along the minus strand of CANNQU010000060.1, from coordinate 13,323 downwards.
TCATCCTCTTTCTTCTGTGACGAATAGGTCCAGTGTTTGTTGATATAAAAACCATAAACCAATCCACTTAAATCGCCTAGCACAGAAGCGATTACAAAATGCTCCCCGAAATAAGGGATAAAGTTTTTTAAGAGGTTAAATACAAGAATACTTAGGATAAAAGCTGAGCCGCCAACAACACAAAAACGGAAAAGTTTCAGGAGGCGTCGATTGTTTTTTATAAAACGAGGAAGTATCATTTTTAGATTGTACGAAGATAAGAAAAAAGAAAACAGCGGTCAATGAATTTCCTGATCGAAAGGGCTGTGTTGTAATTATCGATACGAGCTGGTGTTTTCTTATTTACGAATTCAACTCTACAAATCGCTCAATATCCGATGTTTTTCCAAATACAATAATGGTATCGTTATCATAAATAATATTGTCCGATTTCGGCACCCCGATGATGGTGGAGGTCATGGTTGGTTTTCCTTCAACGATTTCACTCATCTCTCTACGCAGCGTAATTAAATTTAGCTTATAGGTTTCGCGAAACCCTATTTCACTCACCGCTTTGCTCCAAGTTTTGCGTGGCGACTTTATCTCTGCTATCTCATAATGATCACTCATCTGCAAAAATGTTTTCACGTTAGGGTGAATTAAACGTTCGGCTACAATACTACCCACCTCTTCTTCGGGCGACAATATTTCATCAACTCCCATTCGCTCTAAAATAAGTCGTTGTTGCGAGGTGGAGGCTCGTGCAATAATTCGTTTAATCTTTAAGCTCATCAAATGCACTACCGTAAGCAGCAGCGATTCGAAGTCTTCTCCTATGGCAATTACCACAGCGTCAACCTCATTTATATTTTGAGCTCTCAAATTTTTCAAATCGGTGCTATCCATACACACCGGCAGTGATACATCGTCGCGCAAGGCATCAACTTTTGAAATCGATTTGTCGATAGCGATCACTTCCGCACCTCGTTCACTTAATGTTTTGGCGATACGGGTGCCGAAGCGCCCTAAGCCAATGACAGCAAATTTATATCTCATGAGTTATATTGTATTTGTTGTTTGAAATGATTTTTCACGATTTGCAAACCTACGTCAAAAGAAGTGTTGTTGAGAATAATGATATCAGCGATTTCCTTGTAGGGTATCAAGTATTTGCTTTCTGAGGGTTCCACATGATTTTGCCATTGATATTTCGAAGTCTTGGCATCAACACTTCTCTCGGTACTATCGCGGTGAACCCTTCGGTGCCAGCGCAAATCGTCCTTTGCATCGATATAGATACGCAGGTTCAAATGTTTTAATATTTCAGGCTCACTGAAAATAAATAAACCTTCAACAATAATAATTTTGGCCGAATGATGCTTTAATGTTTTAGGAATCCAGTTGGCCACATTGAAATTATATTCTGCCCGCTCATACGATTCGCCGTTTTTTAATTTCACCAAATCATTCACAACAGCCTCAATATCTAAGGCTTCGGGCTCATCGAAATTAGGTTGCCCGTTAGTGTCTAAAGGAATGTGTACTAAGGGTTTATAATAATTATCAAAAGAAATAAGGCACACTTCCTCTTGCGTAAAACCCTCTTTTAACGCATTCAGAAAACTTGTTTTACCGGAAGCACTCCCACCGGTAATCCCAACAATATATGGTTCCATAACAAGGCAAAAATATATATTATTTCTAAAGTAGCGGCATGGAAAATTCGGGTCCATTTTACACGCTCTAATTAGATACATAAGAACCACTTCGACGTTCTGAAAATAGTTTTGAAATTCTTATTATTATTTTATATTTTCACCACGTATTTCAGGGTGAAACCTAGAGTATCAATAACTAAGTAGAAAAATCTTGAATTCAAGATCAATTTTGTCATATATAAATTAGAAGACACTGTAAAAAGTCGATCTTCTTAACGTCATGCTTTGTATCATTCGAATGGAAGGCATGGGTAATTTATAGATCAAAAACGGATCGTTTTTTTCATATTAGCTATTGGGATAGAATGCTCGGAAATACGAGAATAAAGTAACAGATATTAATATTTATTAAAATCTTAAGAGTCACCTTAACCCCATATCAAATATGATTATCCCTAATGTACGTCCGCAAACTGATTATCTTTATGAACGTCGAGGGCCTTGGCCACAGCCGCTCCCTTCACATCCTTTTGGGCTTTCTCCGGCTGTCGTTCACGTACCTCGAAATGAGGTGTGGCGGTGGCAATGGCGAATTGGCTTAAGATATTTTATTACGTTAATCACCTTTTGGTTTTGGGCTGCTATCTATGCCTTCAGAAACCGATCGTTAAAACCGGTAAGTGATTCCGAGTTTGAAGATTTATTGACCCATTCTTCACTAAGCAAATTCCTCTCGAATGAACTTAATGAACGGGAAAAATATCCCAAGAATGAAAAGCTAGATATTTTCAAAGAATTCCTGGATGCTCATCCTCAAGAGAAGTTTTATGTAGTGGACTTTTCACTGCTAACAAAACTGAAGCCGTATCCCGGTATTTATGCGGTGCCTACCATGTCGCTTTTTAAAGGTGAACTCGTTAACGGAACACGAAAAGTAGTGGCCGTTTATCTTTATGATACGAAGAAAATGTTTACTCCTGCCGATGGCAATGCCTGGGAGCTTGCAAAATATTTTGCCTTACAAAGTGGTGCCGTTCGTATTGCCTCTTCAGCGCATGCCAACCTTCATTTCCCATATGATAGCATCAATGCAATATCTAAATCTTCGTTGCCTAAAGACTCCGTGATATTACGATTGCTGCTTCCGCATTTAGACTTAACACTCGAATTGAATTATGCGGTACTCAATTCAGGCACCTCACCGATGCTCAACAAGCAATACCTTCCTTATTCTGCTTTTCCTGCCGATGCTGCCGGCCTGGGTGGAATGTTTATTGATGGATACAATGGCATGGAAGGCAATCCCTCGTACGAGCCTTACGAGTTTCATGCCATTCCAAAAGATATTTACACCGACTATGGTACTTTTTTATTTGCCTACTATGATACCATTCTCGATTTCGTGAATAAGGTAGTTGCCGAAATTCCAAAAGATGAATATGTAGATCTACAGGTATGGGTAGATTATATTAGAACATGGGTCAATGACTTCCCACATAAAGACAAGTTTTTCGATGCCGCTGGAAATTTTATCGTTAAAGAGGTGGATACACCCACCAATAAAAGTGTTTTCGTTATTGCCGAGGTCATTGCGAATATTGTATGGGACTTGTCGGTGGGCCATGCAGCCGACCATTATGATTATAGTAATATAAATATCAACCAGGCGCCACTGCGTATGCGTGTGCCACCACCCGACTCGAAGGACATTCCCCCATTGGATCGTAAAAAACTGATTAACTGGATCGACATCTTCAAACACCATTACGAACGTAAGATGTTTTTTGCTCCACGTAACGTAACCTTTCTTAAGGATGTTCGTTATGATTTCCACAAGCCTCACGAAGAGAAATTACGCAAATTAAATGATGAGTTTTTAAAGAACCTGAAAAAAACGGAAGCCAACTTAACGGTTTACAATTATATTCCACTCGATCAGATAACGCCTAGCATTCAGTATTAATTAAGGAAGATTATGATAACACTTGAAGGATTTAAAATAGAGGAGATGCTGTATCAACAGGGCCCCAAAATGGTTTTTCATGCAACCCGTTTAAAGGATGGTATCCCTGTTATTTTAAAAGCGGTGTCGTCAGAGTCATCTAAATTATCTGATATCTTAAGACTTCGGAATGAATATGAGTTGATCAAGAAACTAAATTTTAAGGGTGTTGTAAACGCACTCGAAATGAAGCAAACTCATGAAGGGGTGACCGTTATCATGGAGTATTTCGAAGGCATAGACCTGAAAGAGCATATCAAGAACAAGAAACCTAGCCTTAGAGAATTTCTTTTTATAGCCCAACAACTTTCTTCGATATTGGTCGAATTGCATCAACGCCAAATTATTCATAAAGATATTAAACCGGATAATATATTAATTAATACGAAGACAAACGAAATAAGGCTTATCGATTTTGGTATTGCAGTCTCGCTTTCTCAAGAAACCATTGCCAATATCAGCCATCATGATTTTGAAGGCTCGCTTCATTATATCTCACCCGAACAAACCGGTAGAATGAATCGATCGGTTGATTATCGTACTGATTTTTACTCACTCGGGATTATGCTTTATGAAATGCTTGCCGGGAATAAGCCTTATGAGTCAGATGATCCTATGGAACTACTTCATGCTCATCTGGCAAAAAAGCCAACACCCCTAGCCGATGTTGATTCTACTATTCCCAAAGCGATGGAGGACCTTATTTTTAAGCTTATCGAAAAATCTCCTGAGAATAGATACCAAAATGCATTAGGAATACTGGCCGATCTAAATACGTGTATCCAACAACTAGAACAAAAGAATAAAATTGAACCCTTCTCTCTGGCGAAAAATGACTTATCGGACCGTTTTCTTATTTCACAGCGATTGTATGGAAGAGAACAAGAGGTGGCGACCGTTATTGAAGCTTTTAATTCGGTTACCAGCGGGACGCCCGCTTTAATGCTTGTATCGGGGTTTGCCGGAATAGGGAAATCAGCGCTCATCCGAGAAATTTATAAACCAATCACCGAACAGCAAGGCTATTTCATCAGTGGAAAATTCGAGCAGTTTAATCGCGATATTCCGTATAGTGCTGTGATCGAAGCGTTCAGTAGAATTATTCAATCCATTCTTTCTGAAAACGATAAGACCATCCTGTATTGGAAAGAGAAATTCCTCGAAGCGGTAGGCGTAAATGGTCAGATCATTATTAATGTTATTCCGCAAATAGCGTTAATTCTGGGTAAGCAGCCTTCTGTTGTTGAATTGCCAGCAGCGGAATCACAAAACAGATTTAATTATGTGTTTCAAAAGTTTGCTCACATCATTGCAAGCAAAGAACACCCGCTTGTTTTTTTTATTGACGATTTGCAATGGGCCGATTTGCCGTCACTTAAGCTAATTGAACTATTACTAACCGAAAAAGTAAATAACTATCTGTTAATTTTGGGTTCCTACAGAAGTAATGAGGTGAGCTCGACTCATCCACTAATGAAAACGATGGCGATACTAAAAGAGGGTAACTGTATTATCCATTCCATTGAGTTGAATGCCTTAACCTTAACCGAACTAAATGAACTCATTTCGGATACCCTTCATTGTTTACCTAACGCATCGGCCTCTCTCGCTGAACTTATTCTGACCAAGACCGGCGGAAATCCTTTTTTCGTCAATGAATTTTTAAAAGCATTAACTGCCGATAAACTCATCGCCTTTAATTACTCCAGCAACTGTTGGGAGTGGAACATTGAAAAAATCACACTTCGAAATATTACCGATAATGTGGTCGAATTAATGAGTGGGAAAATAAAATTGCTGAATCAAAAATCCCAGTTGCTTTGTCGTTATGCTTCTTGTATTGGAAGTAAATTTGATTTGAATACTCTTGCCGCTTTATCTGACAACACCTTAGCTCAAACGGCAATCGATTTATGGCCGGCCATTCAAGAGGGATTAATTTTGCCGGTGGGAAATAAGTATCGCCTTGCTGAGAGTCTTCAAACAGGAGATACTTTGCCAGATGTTGAGTATAAATTTTTGCATGATCAGGTGCAAAATGCAGCGTATTCTCTGCTGGAGAAGAAAGCAAAACTCGAATTGCATCTAAAAATCGGAAACTTACTTTTGGCTTCATCAGATGAGATAAAAACGAAAAACAAAATATTTGACATCGTGAATCAACTAAATATGGCCATTCCATTAGTTCACGACAGTGCCTACTTAATAAAAATTGCATCACTCAATTTATTAGCCGGCAAAAAAGCAAAAGATGCAGCAGCCTACTCCCCGGCATACAAATATTTAAAAACCGGCATCGATATTTTGCCCGCCGATTCGTGGAAAAATCACTACCAGTTAAGTCTTGATTTACATAATGAGGGCGCTGAAGCCGCTTATCTAAATAGCGATCCAGAGGAAATGGAACGGATTATTTCTAATGTGTTAAGAAACACAACAGAGATTTTACACAGCGTAACCGCATACATCATCAAAGCACAAGCCTATGTGTCGCTTACTCGTAATGAAGATGCCCTGAATACGTCGCTAGAAATACTGGCCAAGCTGGGTGTTAAGCTTCCCCTAAAACCCAATAAATTACATATAATAGGAAGTCTTCTCACCACGAAATTCAAGCTACGTGGAAAAACAAAGGAGCAACTGCTTGAACTTCCGGAAATGAAAGACCCGAGGCAATCAGCAATTATGGAGATACTTTCTACTGCTGCATCTCCGGCGTATTTTGCGAAACCCGATTTATTTCCATTGATTGTTTTTAGGCAGATACAACTCTCGGTAAAATATGGGAATCATTTACATAGTGGATTTACCTATTCTACCTATGGTTTAATCATGTGTGGCAGTACGAATGAATTTGATGAAGGGCAGAAGTTCGGACAGCTCGCAGTAGGTCTTTTAAACCGGTTTAATGCAAATACCTTGTATGCTAAAATACATTTCTTAAATGGTTTTTTTATTCGGATTTGGAAATTACATTATAGGGATGTAATCGATGAGCTAATGGATGCCTATCAGAAGGGTCTTGAAACGGGCGACTTTCTATTTGCCTCCTATGCAGCATTTAATATTCAAGCTGTTGGATATTATACCGGTACCCCATTGCCGGTTTTAAAAATACAAATGGATGCCTATGCAACGGCGTTACTTAAAATTAAACAGCATCTTGGATTAGGGTGGCTTAATATTTATCGTCAAGCGGTTGCTAATTTATTGGATACAGAGCATTGCAGTAATGTGCTCACCGGTGACGTGTTTGAAGAGCAGCGTCAGAAGGATATACATATCACCGGTAAAGATTATAGTGGCTTATGTGTGTTTTATCTAAATAAAATGATGCTGTCCTACCTTTTTGAAAAACCGTTGGAAGCAGTAGAAAATGGAGCTCTTTCCATGAAGTATATCGATAGTGTTTTGGGAGGTGGTCATGTGCCGATGGTCCATTTTTATTATGCTTTATCACATTTACGATTGGCCGGTGAAAACAAGGAAAATCGTTCCGCGAATATTAAAAAAGCAAGACAGAGTTTAAGTAAAATGAGGATGTGGGCTAAAACATCTCCTTTCAATCATCTGTCAAAACAATACCTTCTTGAAGCGGAGTTACAACGAATACTGGGTAAACCATTAAGAGCGGAAGTGCTGTACAAACTGGCTGCTACGGAAGCCGAAAAAAACAATTATCTGGTGGAAGAGGCACTGGCGAGCGAGTTGCTGGCACGATTGTTTATGGAGACGAACGACTCAGCTCAATTTAAGCGATATGCCCATCAGGCCCGACAGCTGTATATCAAATGGGGAGCGATAGCCAAAGTGAAATTAATGGATGTGTTTTATGATTTAAAGGTTAAATCAGAGTTCGATGAACATCAACCTTTCAGTGTTACCAATACCAACCAAAACGCCTCCAGTAAATCGGGAAGAAAGGGAAGCGATGAACTCGATATGGCGTCCTTAAACAAGGCTTCTCTGGCTATTTCGGGTGAGATTGTTCTCAATAACCTTATGTTAAAACTGATGCAGATTCTAATTGAAAATGCGGGTGCACAAAATGGTTATCTGATTATTAACAGACAAAATAGTTGGTTTATTGAAACAAGGGGTCTAGTGACCAATACAATCGATGCAGCCTTTGAGGAGGCCGTGCCGCTTGAAAACAACACTATGATTCCGGAGTCGATCGTAAATTATGTGATACGTACGATGGAAAATTTGGTGCTGGACGACGTGCCGAAAGATCAGCGATTTTCTACGGATGCCTTGGCCACGAAGTCCATCTCTGTTTTATGTATCCCCATCATTAATCAAGGCCGTTTAATTGCTATTCTCTACGCCGAAAACAAATTGCATAGCGGGGTGTTTACACAACAGCGAATTCAGTTTTTAAAACTGCTTTCAGGCCAAATTGCCGTTTCATTACAAAACGCATTGCTTTATGAGAGTTTGGAGCAAAAAGTGTTGGAACGTACCCAACAGCTAGCCAGTGAAAAGAAAAAGTCGGACGATTTATTGTTGAATATTTTACCCTCTGAAGTGGCAGAAGAGCTTAAGCAGAAGGGCACCTCTGAAGCGCGTCAATATGATGAGGTAACCGTGCTTTTTACCGATTTTGTCGACTTCACCAAAATTAGCGAAAAGCTTACGCCGAGAGAATTGGTACATGAGCTCGACCACTGTTTCAAGGCTTTTGATAAAATTATAGAACAGAATGGATTGGAAAAAATTAAAACGATTGGCGACTCGTATATGGCCGTTGGTGGATTACCAATAAAAGATAAAAACCATGCTAAGAAGGCACTTCAGGCCGCGATAGAAATTCGCGATTATATACTCTCTTCCCCATCACCTCTATCGGGCGACGCTGGCAATGGAATACGAATAGGACTGCATACCGGAACGGTGGTGGCCGGAATTGTGGGTCATAAAAAATTCGCCTACGATATTTGGGGCGATACGGTAAATTTGGCCAACCGAATGGAGAGCAACAGTGAACCCGGTAAAATTAATATAAGTGGCGCAACGTATGAACTCACGAAGAATGATTTCGAATCGACTCACCGCGGTAAAATTAAGGTTAAGAATAAAGGGGAGATCGACATGTATTTTGTGAAGTAGCCCATGAAAAACGTTTTTCTTCTATCTTGTTTTCTGGTTTCAATAAGCGCTTTTTCTCAGAAGAAACGCGCTACTATTGACGCTCAATTAAATGCTCTCAAAACAGCCAAAGAAGACACCAACAAAGTTCGATTATTAAATCAAATGATTAACTTTTATTGGGATGAAGATAAAAATGAAAGCAAGGATACAATTGGTTTGTTTTCATCTCTATCCATACGATTGGCGAGAAAACTGGCCTATCAGGACGGTCTTGCCGAGGCATTATACCATTTTGGGAAATACAATCTTTCCATCACCCGTCTCTTTGCCATCGCTACGCCTAGTTTGTTGGAAAGCTTGTCGCTCTTTGAACAAAAGCACGACAGTGCAAATATTTCTAAATGCTACCTTCAACTGGGGTTGATAAGTTTAACGATGCAATACTATGAAGATGCAATTAAAAAGATGCAGTTATCAATAGGCTTTAAACCAAATTTAACTTCAAAATACTTGCTTGCAATATGCTACTCGGAACTCAATAATATTACCTATGCTAAAAGATATTTTAAGGAGGCAATCCTGGATTGCCAGCAAACCGGCAATATCGAAAGGCTCATTGAATGCCATATCTACCTCGGCAAAATGTACGTCGAGGCAAATAATTTGGATTCCGGGTTTTATTACTTAAAGTTAGCCGTTAAAGAAATACAGTTAACAGGAAGCAGGGATCACTCCTTGGGAAGGCCTTATGCTTTCATTTCTAAAGCATATTTAAAAAATAATGAAATAGAAAAAGCTATCTATTATGCGGAGATGGGGTTTCAAATGGGTAAGAAATGGTTTGATCAGATTACCATTAGTGATGCCGCCTCTACCTTAACGGATGCCTATGCCATACTTGGAAATTATCGAAAGGCGTATTTCTATTTACATGAGTTGACGAGTCTGAAGGATTCTGTTTTTCAGGGTAGTGCCAAGCAGAAAGTAGCAGAGATGCAAAGCAATTTTGACTCTGAGAAAAAAATTAACGAACAAAAGATAACTAGAGAGAAAGACAAAGAAATAGCACAACAACAAATTCAAAAAGAGAAAATATTGCGAAATTCTTTTGTCGTTGGAACATTTCTTTCCATGTTGTTTCTGGTGGTTTTATGGAATCGCTTTAATCTTAAACGTAGCGCTAATTTGGCACTGGAAGAAAAAAATACAATCATCTCCCAGGAGAAAGAACGTTCCGATCATCTATTATTGAATATTCTGCCTTCCGGTGTTGCCGAGGAGTTGAAACAGAAAGGGCAGGCGGTAGCAAAGCAATTTGAAAACGTGACGGTGCTTTTTACCGATTTTGTCAATTTCACTGGCATCAGTGAGCAAATGACGCCAACCGAATTAGTGCAGGAATTACATCGGTTTTTTACCGCCTTTGATGCCATCATTGAGAGCAACGGATTGGAGAAAATTAAAACCATTGGCGACGCCTATCTAGCGGTATCCGGGTTGCCCAATGAAACCTGGAATCATGCCCAACGCGTAACTCAAGCTGCAATAGAAATAGCTGACTTTATCGCAACCCATGGAGGCAAATTTCAAATACGGATCGGCATTCATTCCGGCCCGGTCGTTGCCGGTATTGTAGGCGTTAAAAAATATGCTTACGATATTTGGGGCGATACCGTAAATACCGCAGCTCGTATGGAACAAAAGAGTGAGGCGGGTAAAATAAATATTAGTGGTGCCACCTATGCACTAATTAAAAACGATTTTAGTTGCATACACCGAGGAAAAATATCAGCTAAAAATAAAGGGGAAATAGATATGTACTTTGTTTGTTGATTTTTTTTGTTCTAGTCCTGCAACGAATTCAAATCGAAAATCGCCAACTTCCTGTCAAACGGCTACCAATTCAAATTGGTTAATAAATGGTATTCATGTTTTGTTTTAGTTTGAACCAATAAATAAACTATTAAACATGAAAACAATCCAAACACTATTTCTATTATGCATTATTTTATGCCAAACAACGTTTGCACAACAAACGAATTTCATCCTTCCCCAATACCCTTCGGGCGCTATGTATGTCAATGCGATTACTGGGCTCTCCAGTAGCGGCTCCATTGCCAGCACCACCTATTCCTTTGATCAAAACACGTATCCCGAATTTAAACATACGGCACAAAATGCATGGTATGAAAATGGGAAAATGCTGTTCTATGTCATCTCAGGTTACGATCAAACCAGCGGCACTCATACCCTAGTATATAATGCCAACGGAAAAATGATAGCCGACGTAATGGATTTAGCCGTCAATGAAATCGGGTTATTTAAAGTATCGTGTAGCTTTTATCATGTACTCATTGGCAAGACCCTTTATGCTTTAATTTTGGAGCCATACAATGGCAATCCTTATGGCGACATGGTAAAAGCAGGGGAACTTCCCTATGCGTATCATACCAACACGAGTGGTCATGGAAGCAATGGCACAGGGTTGATACAAGGAGGAACCAGTATTGCCATTTCAAAACCGGTAGTCGATGTAAATGATGCACTCAATAACTACTATACCGTATATTATATTGCCGATCATAGTACCGGTTCAATGAAGAGCCCCTCCCTTGATAAGTGCCAGGTATTTTATAATAATAATATTTATACGACGATGGGAGGCAATAATAATTCAATCACGGTTTCTATTTCCTCGGCAACGGTATTAACCGCTCTCACATCACCTTTTGCGTATTCCAATATTACCGAGCTGGAGCTATCGCCCGATCAACAGAAAGTAGCATACATCGAATTAGACCATGTGGGTGTACTTGATTTAGCAACGAATACAAGCTATGTTTATGATCTTGCGAATCGTTTTCCAAATAATGGCGCATGGTATGATTGTCAGCAATATTATAGAAAACAAGCCTGCGGCTTGGAGTTTTCGCCCAATAGCCATGATTTAGCGATTTCCTTTTTTGATGTATTTTCCACTGCATGGCCCAGTGGCCTAAATGCCATGATCTCGTGGAACTGGCTCAGTGGCAACTACAGTCAGGTAGCCGGCACCGAAAAATGTGCCAATTCTTTTATTGAGTTAGGGCACGATTTACAATACCTTGCGCTGGAAAATAACGGCACCACTCTTGTAACAATAGATCCTACGACTTTAGGAATTCAAACCCGACCAATTCCCGGCTATAGCCTCAACTTTAAATCGTTTAACGGCACCGTAGGAAGCTGTGTTACGGCACAAGGAAATTTAGTTACCCAGAGCCAGTTTTATACCCTTGCCGACCAAATCGACGGCATGGATTATACCGCGTTTAACACCGATAATTGCTGTACGTTACCTGCAGCGCTTCAGGAACAGGTAAATCAGTATATCGTTTCGGGTAATGAAACATGGGAAAATGATGATATTTTGTATAAGGATGTTATCGTGCACCATGGCGCCACCCTAACCATTAAAAATGCTACGATTAATTTTAAGGAGACGGCACAAATCATCGTGGAGGCAGGTGGTAAGCTCTTGGTCGACCACGCCAAACTCACCAACGAATGCAATGCTCTTTGGCCCGGTATAGAGGTACGCAGCAATATCACCAAAGCCCAGATGATGAATACGCAAGGCTTTGTTCAGGTATTCAACCAATCCATTATAGAGCATGCCGTACAAGCCATCACGGTTATGCCACGAGCCATTGTATATGCTCAAAGCGGGAGTAAAATACGTAACTGCCTCCAAGGTATTAAATTTTACTCATGTACCGATATCGCCGATAATATCTCCTATGTGCAAGATGTAACGTTTGAGTGCGATGCCCTGATTCCAACGCAAACTACCGGCACGCTGAAGTTTATCGAATTCAACGGTATCAACTGGGCCGGTGTTTATGGCTGTACCTTTAAAAACACCGTGCCCTATACGCTCTTAGATGCCAATAACCGGGGTATAGGAGTAGATATCATAAGTTCGAATATTGCGCTTCACAAGACGCATAACGTGTTCGATGGGGCTACAAACTGTTTCAAACAAACCGGCTTATACAATACCTTCATACAGTTAAGCTATGGCGTGCTGGCCGTGGGCTCAAAGCATATCGTCATCGACTATGCCAATTTCTCCAACTGTCAGGCATCGGTTGTCATCGGCGCTACCGGCGAATCGCATATCACGAATTCGACATTCACACTCGATCAAAATTACGTGTATCAACCCCGCCCGTTTCAGGATTTCATCTTGCTGTCATCGGTTAATGGCTTTACGGTATCGCAAAACAGCTTCGGCTGGCAAGAGCCCTTAACGGTAGCGAATGCAATAAACGGGGTACGGATAACACAGGATTATAATTTGTTTGTTGCCTTGCCCGGGGAGTTAAGAAACAATGTATTTACCTACGATAATGCGCTAGCGCCAACAAGGACAGCCGATATAACGGGCATCTATATGAATACAGCGTTAATAGAAATCAAGGTAGAATGGAATACTTTTAACGCACTTACGGTAGATTGGTTTTTAAGCAGCATCTGTAGGGTACAAGCTCAAACTGGAGGTAGCGAATGCTACGACCCCTTCAATAGCTGGAGCCAGGCGGCACATAC
>CANNQU010000059.1 GCA_947507965.1 Bacteroidota bacterium | reverse complement strand
ACATTCCAAACTTCAGGCTTACATTATCTCTAATAATCAGTGTTGTATTGTCATCCAGACGAAGGAAGGATCTCATTTTTAATGGAAATAACGTTAGCATCAAAATACGTCAATGGTAACTTGTTCATGACCTAGGATCTGCGAAAGGAGGGCTTCAGAATAGGAATGACGAAACAGCATTGATACGGTCTTTGCGGATCATTTTATTTTCGCCAGCACATCAAATACTGAAATACCCCTCAAAAGCCCGACGTCAATACACCACCTGTTTCAGCTACCTTTAGCTTGAAAATATCGTTAATAGATGGAATTTTTTCAGCAAACTGCAAAACCGTATAGTTAATCATTAACTCCTGCAGCATGGTGTTGGTATTGCCATGAAGCAATGCTAACTCAATTTCTGTGTTTGGGCCAGAGGCTTGCAACTTTTTTAAGGTAAGATGCTCCGATAGTGATAGGTCGAGATGTTGTCCTTGTAAAAGGATATTGAATGTGTTTTCCGAAAATTGTTTTTTAATGTCCAGTGTTTTCCCATCGAGTACTTTATGAGATAAATTTAATAAGGCAATAGAGTCGCAAAGAGTCTCTACACTCTCCATGCGATGAGTAGAGAAAATAACCGAGGTGCCTTGCTTTTTTAATTCCAGAATTTCATCTCGAATCAAATCAGCATTAATTGGATCTAAACCGGTAAATGGTTCATCAAGAATAAGCAATTGCGGCTGGTGTATTATCGTAGCAATAAACTGAATTTTTTGTTGCATGCCTTTACTCAAATCTTCAATCTTTTTATTTTTCCAACTCATAATGTCAAATTTCTCAAACCAATATTTAATTCTTTTAATCGCCTCACTCCTACTCAATCCTTTCAGTTGCGCGAAATAGAGCATCTGATCGGCAATCTGCATGGTTTTATAGAGGCCACGTTCTTCCGGCAGGTAACCAATTTTAAAAATATGTTTACTTCCTAAAGGCTCGCCCTTGAAAAACACCTGCCCTTCATCGGGTGCGGTTATTTGATTTATGATACGAATGAGTGTTGTTTTTCCTGCTCCATTTGGCCCAAGCAGCCCATATATGGAACCTTCGGCAATGGCAATACTTACCTTTTGAAGTGCCGCCTTATTCGTATAAAATTTAGATACGTTTTCTAACGATAATATATTCATATAAAATTATTATAAAACTACAAAATAAAAACATCCTTTAATAACTCCAACTATTTCCTACCCGATCATAAAAATCGATGGTGAATTTAAGCTGAATAGGCGATTTGAAATGATTAGAAACCGCTTGTACTACATAAATACCTAATCGCGCACGTTCACTAAACAGTATAAATTGCTTATCAACTCCTGCAAACATCTCGAAATAAAAGAGTTTATGCTCTTTACTATACAAAAGCCCTCCACCCATACTTTCGCTAAGTTGAAGCAATTTTAGAAAGGGTACTTTATTGAGCAAGGCCCCATTGAAACGATGCAGGTAATGTGCCGAATAAAAACGATTTAAGGTAATGTAGGAAGAATCTAAAGCCTGAAAGGAATAGAGTGGATTGGCAAAAAAAACAGGCCCGATTCGAGACTGGAACTTATAATCGATATATGGCAACTGGCTCCTATTATAAAACTTACCGCTGTTTAAATAGAGCTTACTATTACCCGAAAGCCCTAACTTGAAATCCCATTCCATGCGGTACTCCAGGTAATCAAAATTAATACTACTACCGAAAATAGAAGGTAATCCTTTTCGCCATTGAACCATGAAAGTAGGATATTTAGACCCGAGAATAATTTTCTCCTTCGCTTCCCGCAGATATTTCTGGAATGGAGTATAGCTTAAAATAATATTAAGATACAGTGCATTATAGTCTTTAAAATCGGCCGGCTTATACTTATAATTCTCATATACTGAATCGAAAAGAGGATTGAAATTATATTTTGTAATCGAAGAACGCTTAGAGAATTCGAAGCCTGTACGAATATTGAAGCCATTGAATACTTCTATTCGATGATAGATATCGACTCCCGTACTGAGATAAAAATTAGCTCTTCTGAAGATACTTAACCAAGAATCAAACGGATTAATAACATCAAAATTTCGTTTTGCATTAAGGTAGAAAAAAGCGTGTCGAAACGTGTTGTATTCCCTTGAAAATGTTATGTTTCCTTTTACATCGTGATTGAGGAGACCATAGCTTAAATTGGTATAATTGAATAATGTGGTCTTGTCTTTGAATTTTTTATTAATTCCAATGCCATAACGAACCCTTGACCCACCAACACCAAAAGGAGTATAGGTAATCCATAAAGGATCAAAACTAAAGGTGCGCTCTTTCTCTCGGTTATAATTTTGTTGGCCGAACCAGACTATTTTCGCGAAGGTGACTTTATTTTTAACCCGGTCAACAGAGTCTAGATACTCTTTTTTTTCATGTGCTGATTTTATGCTGTCGCTTACAAAAATAAATCGAATTTCTTTCGCGGTAAGGGGTTCCTTACGCTGGGTATTCCAAAAAATGCTATCTCTTTCATAGGCTGCTTCTGAAGTAGAACTCAATTCATTAGTAAAAAACTTTCTATTGAATTTCTTGATCTCGTAATTA
Organism: Bacteroidota bacterium; assembly: GCA_947507965.1. Classification (GTDB taxonomy): domain Bacteria; phylum Bacteroidota; class Bacteroidia; order UKL13-3; family UKL13-3; genus CAINMV01. The sequence continues at coordinate 15,895 of CANNQU010000059.1, read as the reverse complement.
GAGTAGTAGACTACCGTTCGCCCGGTGGATTTCGTTCCTCCCAGTTTTGTTTTGAAATTAAAGTCTTGTTTCGTACATAACCACAAACCGCTACTATCGGGAGCAAAGGTAGCATCCATGGCAAACTCATCATACTCGGCCAAATGGTATTTAGGGAACGAAAAATGAAAACTTTTAATACACCAGAGACTATCAATAATCTCCATCTCGCCAATAACTAATGCGTTGCCAATAGCATTGGGAGAAACCTTAATGGTATAAACTTTTAAGCCATTTTCGATACGTGATTTCACTAAACGATATTTATATACGATTAGGCCACCATTGCTGATCGGCGATTGAAACGGTGATTCGCTAAGTGACGTAATACGAATTAAATTCTGATAGAAATTAAATTCCCCTTCGGTGGAAGACAAATAAAACAAACTCGACTGATCGCCTTGCTTTTTATATCCTGTACGCGTTTCCTTTATTTTATCAGGATATTCATAATCCTTCTCCATAATAATCTCCGCTAGGTTTAGCTCAATACCTTGAAACGGGTTTACGGGTTTACGTTCTTTTAAGCGTTTCTTATATTCTTTACTGGAGGTATCTCTTGTAGCGATAACTTCGATGGTATCATGCTCTTTTTTTTTTCGGTACGCTTTGGTTGTCGAATCCATTTCTTCCATCCGTCGTAATGAATCCTTTATGGCACTTTTGTTTGCCTTCGCTAGGCTATCCTTTGGATGCTTACTTTTATTTTCTTGTGGCACCTGAGTAGCCTTTACATACATATTGCAAGAATACGACAAGTCAATATATTTCTCTTTCCGAGCAATTACTTCACGAATTATCGCTTTCGAACGATCGAACCTCTTCGACGTTAATTCCACCTCTGTTAGCGCATTGACATCTTCTTCCAGCATCGTGTTAAGGAAAATATCGTGCGTAAGGGTAATATTTCTTTTCAATGTTTTAAAGCCGATATGTGAAAACACGATTTCATAGTTGCCATTCTCCAACCTCAACTCATAACTCCCGTTGACATTGGTGGTGGTAGCAAATACAGCCCCTTGCACCGAAATATTTACGCCCGCTATTGGCTCAATTGACGAATTGGTTACTTTTCCTTTTAGCGTAAAATATTGGGCATGACAAAAAATGAAACTTGAAACCATAAACAGGAATAAGATTTTTTTTTTAGTCATTGGTTGTACTTAAAATGAAACGATTAACACCTTAGAAAGTTACATTTTCCCTGGTGCTTCTATTCCCAACAACCGCAAGCATTCGGTGATGGTTTCTCCCGTGAATTTAGAAAGAGCCACCCGGAAACATTTCGCTTCTTTAACAATACCATCCTTTGCGATAGGACATTCATAATAAAAACGATTATACCGTTTAGCTAAATCATAAACATAATTCGCGATCTCGGATGGGTTATGCATTTCGCCGGCCTTTATTAAAATCGAGGGGTAACTATGCAACGCTAGAATAAGTTCCTTCTCTGCCGGCACCAGACGAGTATAACCTCGTGAATCATCCGTCTCCCCTGATTTTAAAATAACGGAATTAATACGCGCATTGGTATATTGAATATACGGTCCGGTATTGCCTTCAAAATCGATACTGTCGGCTGGGTTAAAAAGCAATCTTTTTTGAGGATCAACACGAAGTAAATAATATTTTAATGCCGCCATACCTACCACTTCACATAGTATCTCAACCTGCTCTTGCGTCATCCCCTCGGTTTTGCCACGTTCCAAAATTATCTTACGTGCCTCAGCGTGCATCTCATCCATCAAATCATCGGCATCCACAACCGTTCCTTCCCTACTTTTCATTTTCCCGCTCGGTAAATCAACCATCCCATAGCTCACATGCACAATACCATGGGCATAGGGCTTTTCCATTTTCTTTAATATTCCTTGCAACACTTTGAAGTGATAATCCTGTTCATTGCCAACCACATAGAGAGAGATGTCGTATTGGAATTCATCGAATTTTAATTGCGCTGTACCAATATCCTGTGTAATATAAACTGACGTACCATCCGAACGCAATAATAATTTATGATCGAGTCCTTCCGAGGTCAAGTCAATCCAAACACTGCCATCATCCTTTTGATAGAAAACATGTTTATCCAATCCTTCTTGTACCGTTTTTTTTCCGAGCAGGTAGGTATTCGACTCATAATAATATCGATCGAAATCGACCCCTAAACGCTGATATGACAATTTAAATCCTTCATATACCCATCCATTCATCGTTTCCCAGAGCTTTAGTGTATCCACATCATTGGCCTCCCACTTTCGAAGCATAGCCTGAGCCAGTAAAATGCTTGGTGCTTGCTTCTCGGCCTCTTCCTGTGATCGTCCTTCTCCAACAAGCAGTGAAATTTCCGACTTATAGCTTCTATCGAAGGCAACATAATACTTTCCCACTAAATGATCTCCTTTTATTCCTGTTGATTGCGGTGTTTCATTTAAACCCGACTGTTGCCAAGCGAGCATACTCTTGCATATATGAATCCCACGATCATTAATAAGATTGGCTTTTACCACTTCATAATCATTGGCCTTTAATATTTCACTTATCGAATATCCTAATAAATTATTACGTATATGCCCAAGATGCAGTGGCTTATTGGTATTCGGTGACGAATACTCAACGACTACCTTTTTCCCTTTCCCAAAATCCGTTTTAAAATGAGATGCATCATGCCTTGCACTATAGAAATAATCCAATAACGAACTTTCGTTTAGCACGATATTTAAAAAACCCTTGACCACATTAAATTCGGAAATAAATTGATGCAGCAGCAGGTATTCACCTATTTCTAATGCCGTTTGTTCAGGAGATTTCCTTGCTTGCTTCACATACGGAAATACCACCCATGTAAAATCACCTTTAAAATCTTGCAGTGTACGCTCCAGTTTAATAGAAGAGGCGTCAATATCGATACCGAAGGCACTTTGAAGAGCCTGATGTATTCCGGTTTGAATGTTGCTAATTAAATTCATGATTACATTAATAAAAAGAGACGCAATGGGTGCGTCTCTTTTAAGTTTTTTATCATTGACATACCCAAAACCAGGTAAGTGATCCTATTTTTTAATATAAAACTGCAAGTTACTTTGACCAATTTCTCTATGATATCCTGTAAAAAAGGGGATCTGTTTAATGCTCGAAGAATCTTTTTCGTAAGCTCGCTTTAGTTCCGGTTGGGATATCCAGGTAAAATATTTTATCGGTTTACGATAGGTTCCATATAATGTTATATCCCATTTGCTTCTATCGATCTTATCATACGGAACACCGCTTTCATCGGCCAACATCGTTTTACTTACATCAAGCAGCAAATGAAGCGAGTTGATAAAGGTTTTACTATATAAAAGATAGGACGCGGCCTTGAGATATGAATTCGCATTTTTTACATTGGCGCGAACATAATTTCCGTAATTTTTTATATAGGAATGACCGTAAGCTTTACTATCAACATCTTCCAAGTTACCTTCAAAATAAGTAAGTACTCCCGGTTTATTATCTTTATGCCGAAACGTAATACGGCATCCGTGCATATTTATTTTATCCAACGGAAATTCGGCAACCACAAGTGCCTTGCCGGTAGAATCGAGGCTCAACAACTCCACATTTTCAATAGCGCATCCCATGCGTATCATAAATAAATAGTCGATTGGAATTACCCCTTTTAACTTCGTTAAATTTAAATCTTTTTGCATGTAGCTTGTAACATAGTACCCCCATTCTTTAATGGTACGAAACCCATTATAAAATCCATTTAGGTTTTTGCTCAATTCGTTTGGCTTCGTCATCGACATCGGATTAGGAATCTTTCCAACCGGTTCCAAACCCGCCATTACATAAGAGGAAGCATGTGGATATACTTGGTAGATATTTAACCAATCGGGGCCGCTAAATGGGTAATAAACAGCTCCCTCATTTTTCCTGTGAGCACTCCAATTTTCTTCATAAAATTGCTCCATGACGTTGAATCTGGTGCTTGCCAGCATTTCCCAAGTGCTATCCATTTGATATTTATAGGCAATCCATTCCGGCTTCTTCTCCCAAACCGAATATTCATTTTCGTTTAATTGGTTTAATCCTGCAATAAAACGAGCCGCTTGATTAAAACGGTTGTCGATGAAAGGGATGATGGCTGTTTGCTGCTTTTGTGCTGTTGTGGTCGAATCGTCTTTTAATTTCTGCGCCGAACTTGATTGGTTATTGCAAGAAATTACAGCAACAAAAGCAAGTGCAGTAATAAATAATAGGTTATTGGAATTAAAACTCATGATGTAAATAAAGGGATGCGAATTTAAAACTTAAACTCCAATAAATTCGGTAAATTTTTCTTATACCGGCATCGCTCGTATTCATATAACGACTGCCCCAAATCGCGAAAGAAAGGCATAATAAATTTTGTAAATGTATTGGAGGTGCCATCGATCACTCCGTTGGCATTTTGAATAAAATAGGTTGCTGAAATCATAAACTCGATCCGGTTCTCAAAATCGATGATATAGGCACAGTCGGTGGTATAGCCATAACTCTCGCCGACTACATTAAAAATTCTAATGTTTTTATTCCTAATCACAGCACTATCCAGTCCATAATAAAGATATTTTTTGTACGTGTCGATATACTGGTTTCGATCACCATATCGCGGTGATACGCTTTCCGACGGCAGCATTTGAAGGTATTTCCACAAGAGCCTACGATTCTCGTCACTCATGATAAACGTTTTATATTCAAGGGTATCCGAAGGAAACATAATACTTTTAAGCATCTCATGCAAGTCGGATAGCGTGATATAATTCGATTGGGAAAAGTCTTTACGATAGTTATATTTTAAATGGTCGAATTGGATCAATTTAACCGCATTTTTAACGGGCATTGAAATTTTTGATGCCGAGTAATAGGACGCCGGTTGCGTATATAAAAGTTTACCGGAATCATTTAAAAACCGGATTGGATTACAAAAATCATTCGGATTTCCAAGACAATTTGGATTAAATCGGGTACGTATTAATGCCGTCGGATACCCCTTATTCAAAAGCTTCGAATGGATATATTCGGGCGTAAGAAACTCGTACATTCGGCTATATGCTTGGTTATCGCTTACCAATAACATTCGTTTAACATACTGTGAAATAGTAGGATACCCCGTAATCGAACCCGTATCAGAATTTAAAGTACTTTGGCATCGGTTAGCGCTGTCGGTTAGCATTTTACTATTCGCGTTTACATGAAAACGAGCTAATTCTTCAACCTTTTCGAAAGCCAGTGCACAGGATGGTAATTTTACCATACTGGCCGAATAAAAGAAATCATCGTTGTTGAGATGGTAGGTGGCCGTAGTAAAGCTGGCTCTATTATTTTCATCCCGATTGATCTGGGTATAGATTACTTGCACATGGTGCATCGCAGGATTAGTAAAGATGGCATTAAAACGAGAACTCTTTTGAATAAGAATCGTATCCAAAATATTGGCCGGCACGATGCTGGCTGTTGCGTTAGCCTCGTTTTTAGGGCGTGCATTAGCCCTCCCTTCTTGCGATCTAAGCGGAGAGAAGGGAACTAGACAGAGCGAGAAAAACAAAAGAGAGGAACCTATTTTCAACTTTGCCATATAAACCAATCGGAACAAAAAAGTAACGTTAACGAAGAATGTATAGGAGAATAATAAAAAGTTTATTTCTTTTCAAATAGCATCAAATTCGACTGGTTATAATTATAGCCGATCCCAAAATTTAGAGGCTTATGAATGATGGATGAATCACGATACGCTCGATATAGATCATTTTGTTGGTGCATTTCAAATAATGAGATCGGGTGAACATAGCTTCCATAGAGGTTCTCACTCCATTTGCTTTTATCATTAAAGAAACGGTAAGGGATGCCCGAATCGTCCTGCAATAAATATTTTGATTGTTCAAGAATAACATTTCGTATCACAGAAAAAGAAGCACGATGCATAAGGTATGAAGCCGCTTTCAAATACGAGTTAAATCCACCTAAATTTTTAATGAATAGCTGTGCCCCACGATTGCTTTCGAGATGGGCATTATCAAGATTTACTGAATAATAAGTAACGGTATGTGATTCCATTGTGCTATCAACAAATAAAATCTCCACTCCATCATTTGACCTTACGGCGCTACCTGAATTTTCTTGCTGAACCCCATTTTCATCAATATAAACATATTTAACATCGGCAATGGTGTTGCCATTTCGCACTAAAAAAAGGAGCATTAAATGAATCGTACCATTCAATTCATCGGCCTTAAAATCGACCGCCATACTCTTCGTACGAAAAAAAGAAAAATTAGTTATCGCATTTAACGACATATTTAAAGCATTAAAATATCGTTGTAACGAATCACGGTTATTTGTTTTTAACAATACATTCGGCAAAAAACCTACCGGTTCAAGGCCAAACATATAGCACGCTTTTGTTTGTGGAAACAACAAATTAGCATTTAAAATATCGGCACCGCTAAAAGCATAAAACAGTACATCACTCGAGCGCATTTCGTCGGGTATCTCCTCGGATGCCCAGTCGATTAATTTAGTGGTTCGCTTGGTGGTCATCAAGCTCCATTTAGCATCTAACGCCCTGGCATATTTAACCCACAAAGAATCTTTCTCTGTTTTGCTATACGGGTTCTCTTGATGTTGAGGTAAGCCCGCGATGAGGCGCGCAAAGTTATTGTATTGCGATGTTTTTGCATTTTTTACCAGTTCATTGGTATCACTAAGCAATATTGCCGTACCTTGGGTATCGGAGTCAGGCACGATGGTATTGGAAGCGCTATTACTACTGCATGAAGCAGTTACAATAACAATTAATACAATTAAATTTCTAATCTTGATCCTTTTCATAGACTATAGATTGACTTCTTCTTTAAAGAACTTTATATCTAAATAATAAATTAGTGCTCCAACAACCAAAGTTCCAATACCTACTAAAGCTACCGTCGGATCGCGAAGAAAGAAAAACACAAGCGCCCACATGGTTAAAAGCAGGAATACGATGGGTACTATTGGGTACCCCCAAGTTTTAAATGGCCGAGCTAAATTGGGTTTCTGTATTCGTAAAATAATGACACCCAAAACAGCAAGAAAAGTAATTAACTGCAAGGTAAATCCAACATAGTTAATGATGGTTTCAAACTTCCCTGTAACAACAAAAGCAATGGCAATAATACTTTGAAACCAAAGTGCAACATACGGAATATTAGAAATAGATTTTAGAGAAAGGAAGTTTAGCATCTTGGTGTCTTCCCCCATTGTTTGCAGTACTCTTGGGCCTGCAAAAATCATGGAACTAATGGTGGAAATTAATAAGAAGGCAATAACTCCCGACATGATAATGCCCCCATTCACACCAAATATTTTTGTGGCAGAAAGGTGGCCAATTTCATTGTATGGAACTAATTTCCCATCCACCCAATGGGTCATTTCCGACATGGGTACGGTATATAAAAAAACGTAGTTCAAAAGCAGATAAAGTAAGGTTACAACTAAAGTCCCAATCAAAATAGACTTCGGTAAGTTCTTTCCTGGATCCTTAATTTCTGCCGAAAGATAGGAAGAGGCATTCCAACCTGAATAGGCATACATTACAAATACTAAAGAAGAGGCAAAACCTCCACTAAATATGTAGCTAAAATCGCCCGTTTTAGGCAATACGGAGATGCTGAAACTTGGATTATTAAAAATACCAAATAGCCCTGAAAGAATGAATAAAATAATAACAGCTACTTTCAAGAACGTCATCACACGTTGAAAGCCACTACCTAAAGCAGTATTCACGGTATGGATGATAGAAACCAAAATAATAATTGCCACTGCCGAGCGAATTGAGTACTCCGCCCTAGTAACCTCACTTACGTTGATTAATAATTTGGTAAAATAGTCGCCAAATAGCAATGAAACCCCTGCAATAGGTGCGGCAAACCCAGCCACTAAAGAAACCCAGCCACTTACGAAGCCTAATATCGGATGGTATATTTCCCTTAAAAAATTATATTCACCACCATTACGGGGTAATGCAGTACCAAGTTCGGCATAACTTAAGGCCCCACAAAATGAAATTATTCCTCCAACAATCCATAGACATAGGATGGGAAACACCGATTGTATCCCACCTTCTGCTGGATTAACCTGATGACCAATACTACCAAAAACGCCGCTGCCTATCATGTTGGCAATAACGATTGCAGATGCTGTATAAACGCCTAATGTTGGAATTCTTTTGATGAAATCTGTAGTCACAAAGAAAATATTATAAAATTAATCGAAGGATTGGTTGGTTAAACTACAGGCTTTTCGCATTTGCTCGTAATCGGAAGCCGAGAGGTCGTTGAAGAAATAGTTGATTGGGTCGATTTTACTTCCATTTTTTATGACTTCATAGTGCACATGTGGCCCTGTAGATTTACCGGTACTTCCAACATAACCGATAAGGTCGCCACGTTTCACTTTGTTTCTGGGGCGACAAGCAATTTTACTCATGTGTCCATAGAGTGTTTCATAACCATACCCATGATTAATAACAACACAATTACCGTAGCCTCCGGCATTAAACTCAGCCGACTTAATAACCCCATCAGCGGTAGCATAAATAGCGGTGCCAATAGGTGCTGCAAAATCAATTCCAGCATGTAATTCATTAATATGGTAAAAGGGGTCGGTACGCCAGCCAAAGCCAGAAGCAACTCGAATCAAGTTTTTATTGCTTACTGGCTGTATCGCAGGAGTTCCAGCAATATGTAGCTCCTTGTTTTTTGACAATTCGAAGAGTTCATCATAGCTTTTCGATTGAATATATAATTTCTTGGTTATAACATCCAGTTTCTTCGTAATTTCAATCATGATATCACTGTTAGAATAACCTAATAGTTTCTTATACCGATCAACGCCACCGAAACCACTAACCCGCTCTGTTTCACTTATGGGGTCGGCACCCAATACTTCTCTATAAACTTTATCGTCGCGTTTCTGCAGATCTAATAAGGTTGTCGATAACTCATCCATCCGTTTTCCCATAAATTCGAACTGGGTGCGGTATTCCTCATTTTCACGCTGTAATTTCCTTTCTGCAGTAGAAGGGAAATATTTCGTTACCAAAAAAAACAAGAAGACACCAAAAATCAAGGAAGCGGAGAGAAAGCCAAAGACTCGCGCGATAATGGCTCGAATACTTGTCTTAACCTTCTCATAACGAAGACTATGCGGATTAAAGAAATATTTCGTTTTAGCCATAATATCTGCCGACCAACTGCAAATATACTGATTTCATTTTTCCTAAACAAACCGTACGGATCGAATTAAAACATTACTGAATAACCGCATTCATAAACCCCAATTTGCCCATTATTTCAAAATGTACCTTTATACTTAAATGCAAAATACCCTCCTTTAATCGCCAAATATCCGGTTTCAGAGATTATTAATTTTTTTTTATAGCGTGTTACATTTCCTTCGATTAAACAAAAAATTAATATGCCTCCAATTTTACCAAATGTGGTTTTTAAAAAGATCATGTTACTCTCCGCCTTTTATTCTCTTTTTACCATTACTTCTATATCGCAAAATACGAAACAAAGCCTTTTACCTATTTCTTCTCCAGAATACATGATTAAACCACAAAAAACAGTAGCCATTAATCCTACTGGAAAAAGGTTTATTGCCAATGAAGGACAATATGGTGACACCCTTCAATATTATGGTCAAATGGGCAATATACTATTCGGTTATGAAGGGTTTGAGATGCCCATATTATTTACAAAAAAAGGACTTATTCACTTACAGAGACAGATAAAGTCGCCTACCGAAAAGCAAAAGGAAAATCTGGAAAGAAAAGGGATCAAAGAAGAAGTGATTGCACAGCAAGTAACGATAATAAATCGGGTCGTCGTGATGGAATGGCTTAATTCAAACCCATCCGTGCAAATTAAAGCAGAGGATACGGCAACAGGGTATCATACGTTCGGATTTATTGTAAAGAAAATCTATGCTTATCAGAAGATCACCTATTCAAATTTATATCCCGGCATCGATTTGGTTTATACGTTTGACCACAACGATATACTTGGCTTCAGATACAGCCTGATAGTACACCCAAACGCTGATATAACACAGGTAAAGCTACGCTTCTCTGGTGATATTAAATCCATGCATCTCGACTTAAAGGGGAATTTAATTTTAAAATCAGATCTGAGTGGTATCAAAGAGTCGGCTGCCATAAGTTATTATAACGATGATACAAACAACCCAACGTTAGATAACAATATAAAAACCGTCTATGCTCTCAACGAGCAAGTAGTGAGTTTCGCATTTCCTAACGGATACGACCCAAAAAGGTCCTTTGTAATTGATCCTTTTATAAGTTCAACGACGAGCCTGACAGGTACTAACGCCAATAAAGCAAAGGATATTGACTTTGATTATGCCGGCAATGTTTTTGTGTGTGGTGGTGGCGATAATGCTATTTATAAACTTGCAAAATTCGACTCGAGTGGTACTCTCCAATGGACGTTTAGTGGTGCTCTTACCGTTCCGTCATGGTCATATGGAACCTATTATGGAGGCTGGGTAGTAGATAAAACAACAGGAAATACATACCTTGGACAGGGTTTTGCGCCAGGCGGCGGATTTAGAATCATACGCCTTAATTCTTCTGGAACTTATGATAACTATATCACTACAGGCAGCGCCAATTTTATTGAAAACTGGAAGATGCTTTGGAGCTGTAACAATGGATCTCCCCAAATTATAATTGCCGGAGGTGGTACCAATTCGAATATCAATTTGGGTATTTGTTCGCCACCTTCAACAATTATCTCAGGGGCAAATATCACTGGTATTCCTTATTTGGGAGCCACCGGGTGGGCTCAGGATATTGCAGATATTATTATTGACCCTGTTACCAATGAGATGTACACCATCTATGGTTCATTGTTCGGAACGCCAACGATAACCAATAAAATCTACAAAAATTCAGCTCCGTATACAGCCGCATCAACCATTTGGAATGTGGCTTCTGGCTTCACTTCCATCTCCGAAGCATTAAACCGGCCATATCTTACCCCATTTACTACCTTAATGGATAATTCATGCAATGTGCTTGCAATTAACGCTTCCTACTTTTTCTATTGGGATGGTAAAAACCTAAAAGCCTACAATAAAACTACTGGTGCTGGAGTAGGCACTGCCATTAGCATTGCAGCAAATACTTCTTTAATGCAAGGAGGTATAATCGCTGATGAGTGCAATAATATATATATTGGATCTGCCAATGGAATTATCAAAGTTTATAACTTCAATGGTACTACGTTCAATGATTCACCACCCGATATTACCGTCAGCGGATTTACGACCAAAGCAATCTATGACTTGGCTTTGTCCGATGCGAAAAAGATCTTATACGCCTGTGGAGATGGTTTTGTTGCCTCATTAGATGTGAGTGCTTACGGATGTTCAAGTAATATTTATAGCTTAACCGTTAGTTCAGGTTGTGTGAATCAAACCGCATCGGCAACGTTAAGTCCTACTCCTCCAAGCAACGCTACGGTTTCTTACGTTTTATATAGCGGAACCATATTGGTTGCAAGCAACCAAACCGGAGTTTTTACGGCCCTTACCCCTAACACTTCCTACACCTTACATGCTTTTATAAACCAAGCATGTAGTGGCATCGAAACGGTTAAAACGTTTACCATAAGTGGTCCCGCTATAACATTTTCACAACTTAATGCAACCTGTGGAAATAGTAATGGTTCGATTACAGCATTAGCAAGTGGTGGTACAGGAATATTGACCTTCAGTATCGATGGAATAAATTTCCAGAGCACCGGGAACTTCATTGGGCTTACTGCTGGACTCTATACCGTACAAGTTAAAGACAGCTTAGGATGTAGTAGTTCAATTTCCTTATACCTGGCAAATTCAAATGGTCCCACCTTTTCCACCCTTAAAGCAGATGCCTTCTGCGGCACTTCAAACGGGTCAATAACGATCACAGGCGCAAATGGCATCGCACCTTATAGCTATTCTTTAAATAACGGTTCGTTTACAAGTAGCAACTTTTTTAGTGGTCTTGCAGCCAGCATTTATTTAGTTACCATAAAAGATTCTACAGGGTGTACCAATCAAGCTTATACTACAATAAATAACCAAGGAACGGCTACCCTATCTAAAGTAAAGCTTAATGCCACCTGTGGCTCTAATAATGGCAGTATAACCATCAATGCAACCGCAGGAGTGGCACCTTATACTTTTTCAAATAATGGTTCAACCTATCAAACTAACAATGTTTTTAACGGTTTATTGCCTGGCAACTATACTTTTTATGTGAAAGACTCGAATAATTGCATAACCACTACAACTGACACCATTTTAAATGCAACAGGGCCAACCCTTTCCAATACGGTGCAATCCACTTCATGCACCGGCACTTCCGGCAGTATTACCCTTATTGCAACAGGAGGAACAGCACCATTTCAATATAGCATTAATGGAGGCAGTACCTATCAAAGTAGTGCTCTCTTTTCGGGGTTATCGGCTGGTACTTACCAGCTAATCATAAGCGACTTTAATGGATGTAAAACATTTTCCACAGCGATTGTGTACCAAACACTTCCACAAGTTACCGACACCACAACCAACGCCTCTTGTACGTTACATGATGGCAGTATTACAGCCGTTGGTACTGGTGGCACTCCTCCATATCAGTACGCCATCAATGGAGCAACATTTCAAACAAGTAATATTTTCCCCGGCTTAGGCACTGGCACTTACACGTTAACCATTAAAGACAGTGCTGGCTGCAGCAGTAGTATATCACCCGTAATCGTAAATAACGCAAGTGGCTTACTTCTATCGGGCTCTTCCGTATCCACTTCGTGTGCGGCTTCAACAGGCCGTATCACACTTAGCGGCAGTGGTGGTTTAGCACCACTTCAATATTCCATTAATGGTATCAATTACCAGAGTAGTGGAATTTTCAATGCGTTGACGGCTGGTACCTATAGTGCAACCGTTAAAGATTCCAACGGATGTATTGCAACCATAATGATTACGGTTCAATCCATTGCAGCGCCCCAGGTAACAGCGACAGCCATCTCCACTTCATGCAACAATCCAAACGGGTCGGTATTGGTAAATGCCACGTCGGGAACAAAGCCCTATCTTTATTCGATCAATGGGATAACGTTTCAAAGCAGTAATGCATTTCTTAATTTGAGTGTTGGCACCTATACCTTTACAGTGAAGGATTCGAATTTATGCACAAGCACCACTTCGATAACCATAACCAATATTGGAAGCGGAACAGGCCCAACAGTAACCGCTACTAGTATCTCTGCCGAATGCAACCAAGCTAATGGGAGGATTGATGCCAATAGTAGTGGGGGTAAAAACCCAAAGAAACATAGTATTGATGGCATCAATTTTCAAGGAAGCGGCACCTTTAATAACGTCCCGCCGGGCACCTACACCGTTTACGTTTTAGATGATAACGGCTGCACCAATAGCTGTGTTATTACCGTAGGAAATATAGCAGGGCCTGGAGTTACTGCAATTGATAGTGCTTCGGTATGTGGAGGTAGTAGCGGCAAAATAATTTTAACCGGATTGAATGGTACTGCCCCATATAAGTTTAGTTTGAACGGAGGAGGGTTTCAACTGAGTAATGTGTTCTCCGGATTATCGGCAGGCTATTATACCATTACGGTTAGAGATGCCGCCAACATTTGCAATAATTCGATTGTTGTGAAAGTAAGTAACTCCAATGGCCCAATTCTTTTACTTAGCAAAACAGATGTTTCTTGTGCTACACAAAATGGAAAAATAATAGTCGCTGCAACAGGAGTTGGCTTACTGCACTATAGTATTAATGGAATCAACTACCAGAACAATAATGAATTTATAGGTTTACCTGCCGGACAATACGCAGTGTATGTTAAAGATTCTAATGGGTGCACGAATACCAGCACCATAGCTATTGGTACTATTGTCTTACCACAAATTAGTGCAACATATACCGCAGAAACTTGTGGCAAGGCAAATGGTATGATAACCGCTACTGGCAGCTTTGGAACCCTGCCTTATGCTTATTCAATAGATGATACGACATTTCAATCCAGCCATATTTTCACTTCACTCACAGCAAAAAACTATACCATAACCATAAAAGATAGCAACGGTTGCATTGCCAAAACAAACGTTACTTTGCCTTCGATTAATGGACCACAGCTAAGTACCACGCTATTTAATCCGTCATGTGGCCATACCAATGGAACTTTTTTAGTAACCGGAAGAGGAGGAACCATGCCTTATCAATTCTCAATTGATGGGGTTCACTTTCAACCTAGTTTCATGTTTACTAATCTTTCAGAAGGAACCTATTTTATCACCTTAAAAGATTCAAATAACTGTATCGTTTTAGATACGGTGACCCTAACCAATACAGCAGCCTTCACGTTAACCGTAACGGAGGATACCACCGGTTGCGGGGCTGGCAGAGCATCCTTGGTGGTCAATATAATCGGTGGAACAGGACCATTTCAATATAGCATCGACAGTGTTACCTTTCAGAGTAGCAATCGATTTTATTGCCTCTTGGCAGGCTCCTATCACGTAATCGCCAGAGACACTATGGGGTGTACAAATTTTTACAATAAAACCCTGATCGGAGCGGTTCTGGACGTCTCTCTTCTCTATTTCAGAGCGCAAGAATATCCAACAACAGTTGATTTAGAATGGGTAACCACCAGTGAAATGAACAGCGATTATTTCGTTGTAGAGAGATCAAAGGACGGATTAATTTGGGAGGCCTTAGGCGTAAAAAATGCTGCAGGCAACAGTTTAAGAACAATACACTATGCTTTGATTGACTTTCAACCCTTTAAAACATTATCATATTATCGATTAAAGCAAATTAATCTGGATGGATCTTTTAGGTATTCCTCCATTCTTACCCTTCATTTTGACAGGCCAATTGAACTTTTAATTTATCCTGTACCCGCCACCACACTAGTTACTATTGAATGGAACAAAATTGCTAAACCAGAGCTTGAGGTTACTACCGTTATAGGGCAACGTATTACGATACCATTTTATAGAGAAGGCACGAAGATAATATTGAATACATCTACATTGGAAGACGGCATTTATTATATTCATCTGAGAAACGGAGTCAAAGAGATGATTGGCAAATTCATAATTCTTAAGAATCAAAATAAAGGCAATAAGTAGCAACTCTCCGTATAGATTTCATGCTTCAAAAAAGCAAAATTTGGATTTAGAAAAGTCGTTTACCGATCATCGTATGGTATCAACCCCATTTTCTTAGGCAAGAAAAAAACAACAGGAAAAGAATTTCTGCCTCATCCTGAAAACAGCTCACACGATTTGCTTAATAATTCTGCTATACGTTTACGATGACGGACATGTGCCCTATAATTATTTTGGGTAGATACAAAATCTGTACGTAATGGCATACCTAAAAAACAAAAAACCCCATAAAATATGGGGTTTCAAGTATTATTTGCAGACTGGACGGGACTCGAACCCGCGACCTCCGCCGTGACAGGGCGGCATTCTAACCAGCTGAACTACCAATCTGTATCTTTCTTTTAAAAAGAGGTGCAAATATACACCTTCACGTTTTGGGAAACAAATTTAAGTTAAAATTAGCTCAAATAATTTTATTGCATGATATTCAATCTAAAAAAATTATTTTCGCAGTACGTATTAATAATACACCGAATGCTTGATTCTTTCGAGAATGCTATGATTAAACCTAAAAATTAAAATTATGTTCGACTTCGAAAAACCAATTGATGAGATATTAGAGCAGATTGAGAAGACAAAACAAATT
>CANNQU010000058.1 GCA_947507965.1 Bacteroidota bacterium | reverse complement strand
GGTTTCGAGTTTCGTGGTGATTCGTTTCGAGGTGCTGTATTGCTTGGTGTTTCGTTACGTGGCGTTGTATTTCGTGGCGTGTTGTTTGGTGCTTCGTTACGCGGTGTGCTCGAAGGTTGCTCTTCCCTTGGTGTTTCATTACGTGGGGTAGTATTTCGGGGTTCGTAGCGAGGTGTGGTATTACGCGGCGTGTTCGCAGGCTGCTCTTGCCGAGGTGTTTCATTACGTGGTGCAGTATTCGGTGTTTCTTCACGTGGCGTGGTATTTCGAGGCGTGTTCGAAGGCTGTTCTTCTCTTGGCGTTTCATTACGTGGGGTGGCATTACGTTTTGGTTCACGCTCCGTTGGCGAATCATTGGTATTGCTTGAATTGGTCGGATCTGTATTTCTTGGGTTCGTAACTGGTTTTTTACTATCGGTTGTGTTGGTAGGCCGTGTATTGTTTGGTGTGGCCTCTGTGGCTCCGGTATTGGTAGGGCGGGTATTTACCTCTTGATGAGGATTGGCTGGGCTCCTAACAGGTAAATTGTTGGAGGAAACGGTACGTGGACCATAATATGTTCCATTCGGATGGGTGTTGGTATTGTTCGTAGAATAAGAGTGCCCACCACCATTATTGTTATTCCCATAATACCCGCCATTATTGTTTCCGTAATACCCGTGGTTATTATGATAACGGTAAGGGTTTGAATAATTACCATAACCATAGCCATAATTATAGGAGTTATAGCCATAACTATAGGGGTTATAATAGCCATAATTACCCCAACATATAGTAGGCTGATAATAATAGTTATTATAATAATACTGAGGATAATACGATGAATAGCCCCAAGTTTGGTAGTAAGGCTCATAACCGCATCCATAACTATAGATACTGCTTCCCCAAAAATAAGGGTTGTTATTGTAATAATAATAATTGGTGTAGGGTGAGCTATAATAATCAAATCCCCGATAAGGGCTGTAAAACCTACGAATACGCGATGAATAGGAATAATCATCATAATAGTCATAATCATCATAACGGGTATTATTATCGTATTTCCGACTATTATCCGAGTAGCCATTATCACTCGTTTGGCTATCATTATTAATTTCGTCTGTTTTTGCCGTAGTTACCTGCTCCTCATTCGTAGTATTTACCGGGGCATTTTGCTTCTTCTCGTATTTTTTGGTGCTTAAGTCACTATAAACATCATCGGTTGTAACGGCTTTTTGGTTAGCGCACGACTGAATTACAAAAGCAAGAACTGCGATGTAAATGAATGGATGGATTTTGTGTAGAGATTTCATGACTTGGTGAGTGAATTATTTTCAAAGTTAAAGACTTAAATTAACTTTGCAGTGTTTGTATGATAATAATGGTACTTTTAATAATGGCTTTAATGCGAAACAATTTTTAAGTTCCAAATAGCGTACCAATTTTATTTTTAATTGTTAACATGAGTGAATTTAAGAAAGTAAGTCGAACCGAAAACTACTCGGAATGGTATAATTACATCGTTGATGCAGCCGAACTGGCGCAGCATTCAGCGGTAAAAGGGTGCATGGTGATTAAACCGTATGGGTATGCCATATGGGAGAAAATGCAGGCCGACTTAGACCAGCGTTTTAAGGCTACCGGGCATAGTAATGCCTATTTTCCACTTTTTATTCCAAAGAGTTTATTTGAGGCGGAAGAAAAAAATGCCGAAGGTTTCGCTAAAGAATGCGCCGTGGTAACCCATTATCGTTTGAAATCGGATCCAAATAATAAAGGGAAGTTAATTGTTGACCCCGAAGCCAAACTGAGTGAAGAGTTAATTGTTAGGCCTACCAGCGAAGCGATTATTTGGAGCACCTATCGTGGATGGATACAAAGCTATCGCGATTTACCAATTTTAATTAATCAGTGGGCCAATGTCGTACGCTGGGAAATGCGTACCCGTTTGTTTTTACGTACTACCGAGTTTTTATGGCAGGAAGGACATACCGCCCATGCCACAAAAGAAGAAGCGATAGTAGAAACAAAACAGATGCTTGAGGTATATGCTGCTTTTGCTGAAGATATTATGGCCATGCCGGTTATTAAAGGAATAAAAACGGCCAATGAGCGTTTCGCTGGTGCCGAAGATACCTTTTGTATTGAAGCCATGATGCAGGATGGTAAGGCTTTACAGGCTGGTACTTCTCACTTTCTTGGGCAAAATTTTGCTAAAGCTTTCGACGTTAAGTTTACCGGAAAAGATGGTAAGCAGGATTATGTATGGGCTACAAGCTGGGGTGTGAGCACCCGATTGATGGGCGCTTTAATTATGACCCATAGCGATGATGAAGGACTCGTTCTCCCACCCAAACTAGCACCAATACAAGTCGTTATCGTTCCGATATTCAGGAGTGAAGAAGATTTAGCCTCCATCACCACCAAAGTAATGGAGATTAAAAAGCAACTCGAATATAAGGGCGTAAGTGTGAAATTTGATAATCGAGATACCTTAAAGCCAGGATTCAAATTTGCCGAATGGGAGTTGAAAGGCGTTCCTTTGCGTCTAGCTATTGGCATGCGTGATATACAAAACAATACGATTGAAATAGCTCGTCGCGATACCAAAGAAAAAAAATCAATAGCAATGGATCATTTGGTAGAAGAGGTGGGTTCCTTGTTGACGGATATTCAAGAGAATTTATACCAACGTGCTTTAAAATTCAGAACGGAAAAAACCAAAATAGTTGATTCGAAAGAAGCCTTTTTAAAGGTAATGGATGAAGGCGGTTTTGCTTTAGCACATTGGGATGGCAGCAGTGAAACGGAAGAGAAGATAAAGGAAGAATTGAAGGCCACCATCCGCTGCATTCCATTAGATAACAGGCAGGAAGCAGGATTTTGCTTTTTTACCGGTAAGCCAAGCAAAGAAAGAGTTGTGTTTGCGCGCGCCTATTAGCCCTTTTGGCAATTTATACTGCCGTAGTAAGCAGAATTTATTTTGTATGCTTCACTGGTAGCATCGTATTGCCTACCTTCGCCATCAATTATCCCCCCGCTGTCCAATGCAATCTATTCATACCGTCTCCGAAATTTTTATCACTTGCCCTAATCGATGTCAGATTTATTTGCAAAACGAATTGCATGATTTAGGTTTTGAGACCATTGATTCGACACGTTCGGGGGTTACCACGAAAGGAAGTTGGAACGATTGCATTCGATTGAATTTTTACTTGCGTACCGCAGCCAAAGTGCTTTATAAGGTAGGGAGTTTCGATGCGGCTAATAAAGACGAGTATTATGCCGGATGCAAGGAAATTTCATGGGAAGATTATTTGCATAGCGATAAGGAGATAACCGTACAGTCGGTAACCAATAATGATGAAATAGACAATACCCTCTATACCAATTTATTAACTAAAGATGCTATCAACGATCGATTCAGAGGCCAACAAATGGAGCGGCTTAACAGTAGTAAAGAGGGTAAGGAAGCGGTGATCTTTGCTTTTTGGAGTAGTGGTGAAGCAACACTCTATCTTGATACCAGTGGTGATACCATTGCCAAACATGGATATCGCAAAATAAGCTTCGTTGCTCCATTAGCAGAAGCTTTAGCCGCTTCTATCATTTATAGTACCCGTTGGAAAACCGATCAGCATTTTATTAATCCGATGTGTGGTGCGGGCACGTTGGCCATTGAGGCGGCCTTAATGGCTACCAATAGGGCGAATGGATTGATGCGCAGCAATTACAGCTTTATGCATTTTAAAGGATATGATGAGAAGTATTATCTGAATATTCGAGAGGAAGCTAAGAAAAAAGCAATACACAGTTTGAAAGCAAAAATTATCGCCACCGATTTTAGCAATGAAGCCATTGTTAATGCCAAACGTAATGCTCAAACGGCCGGAGTGGATCACCTGATCGAATTTGAATTATGTAATTTTGAGGAAACTCATATTCCGGAAGGACCTGGAGTCGTACTACTCAATCCGCCGTATGGATTGCGTGTTGGCGAAGAGTCGGACTTGGTGCCCCTCTATAAAGGTATCGGTGATTTTTTTAAGAAGAAATGCAAAGGAAAATACGGGTATATTTTTACCGGGAATATGGAGCTGGCAAAAAAAATCGGATTGAAGGCTGCCCGACGAATCGAGTTTTTTAATGCCACCATCGAATGCCGTAATTTAGAGTATGAACTTTACGATGGTACCCGGGAAACGCCAAAATTGATGAGTGAAGAATAGAAGTGGGGGAGTTGCCTCGTGGTTAAGTAAGCAAAATAGAACTGCGGTATTCATTATTCGCACGTTTGGTGCTTAATCGTCGTTGCCCGCTGAAAATAAAAGTTCTTTTTCGTTCTTGGTTAAACTATCATATCCACTTTGTGAGATTTTATCCAGAATAGAATCAATTTCCTGTTGATTGGGCCTTTGATATCTTGTTTTGGGAGCAACGGTAGGCGACGGTTTCGAAGGCTCTTTTCGGTGCGTCACTTTCATTTTTGCCTTCGGTTGGAAAAGCTTGCCTAAGGCGGCAACGAAACGATCAACATACGATTTTTTGTAAATATCGCGTATATACCAATAACCAAAAATGGCCCCGCCCAAATGGGCTATATGGCCACCCCAATTGGCGTTGTTGGTGAGGCTAAAGAGGTCGATCAGGAAATAAAAAAGAAAAATATATTTTAGTTTTATATCGATTATCAGGATTCGAAGTTTTAAATCGGGTAAAAGGGTAGCCGCTGCCGCCATAATGGCCATAATGGCTCCAGAGGCCCCAATGGTATACCCTTCGGGGTAGGTATTAAAAGAAAAGCGTAATATTTGAAAAGCCAGCGTTTCAAAAAGGGCACTCACTATAATAGCAACAAGAAACACCGTGGCTGTTTTTTTACTGCCTAAATACTCCTCGAGTATATTGCCAAAAATGTAGAGGATCATTAAATTAAAAAAGATATGCCAAAAATCTTCATGAAGAAAACCGTAGGTGAACAATGTCCACGGTTTCCAGATTAGCTCGTCAATATGTATTGGAAGGGAAAAGAAATGTAATACTTGATTAAAGTCGAAATGGGTAGCGTAGCAAATAAGATAGGTGAAATTGTAGGTGCCCCCATTTAATACCACGAAAATAATAATATTGGCCAAGATTAACTTCGGCACCATATTTTTTTGCTGGTTAAATGTTTGTTTAATATCCCCCCAAATACTCTGTATCATGACGTTACCAATAAGCTATTTTTTTTAATACAAAATTACGGAAGAAATGTTACAGTATGGACGATTGTTTTGCTAAAAAGTGGTAACAACAAAAGCACTCTAGCTAAAAGAAAGTGTCTCGTTTGGTCTTGTTCCAATATAAAATAAGAGCTAATCCTGCAAGCATGCCGCCGATATGAGCAAAGTGCGCGATGTTGTCGTCAACAAACAACCCAAAAATTAAATCATAACCTCCCAAAACCATCACCAAATATTTAGCTTTGATAGGAATGGGTATCGGCATAATCATAAACTCCGAGTTGGAAAATAAATAGGCGTAGGCCATAACCAACCCCGATATTGCTCCGGAGGCTCCGAGAATTGGCGAGGTGCTTGTTATGCCGATATATCCCATCAGCCAATGCATAAGAAATGCTCCAGCACCGCTGATAAAATAAAACAATAGGAATCTTTGTGCGCCCCATATTTGCTCAAGTTTAGAGCCGAAAAGCCATAAGCCATACATGTTTAATAGGATATGAAAAATGCTTCCTCCGGGAAGCCAGGCACTCGAATGCATAAAAAGGTGCGTAAGCATTTGATACCACCTGAAATCGTATGATTCGGGGTAAAACAAGGCAAAACTATCTTCGAGGTTAAGGTGAAATCGTTTAAAAACAACCCAAGATGCAAGATAAAAAAGAAAATTAATGATGATAAGGTTTAAAACTATTTTAGAAACGCTATCGGATCGAAACGGCTGATACATAATTGGGCAAAGTTAAAAAATTTAAGATGTATTGTTCTTAAGCGAAGAAATAATATTAAGTTAAATGAATTACCTTTGTATCCTATGCTCAATTTGACCGCTACCATTGACGAAAATTCGGGATTCTGTTTTGGGGTTAACTATGCCATTGAAATGGCCGAAGAGATATTAAATGAAGAAGGACATCTTTATTGTCTTGGCGACATCGTGCATAATGATGAGGAAGTGGAGCGATTGGCAAAAAAAGGATTGAAAATTATTTCTACCGACGACCTCCACGATATTCGAAACGCGAAGGTGCTGATTCGTGCTCATGGAGAGCCGCCGGAAACCTATCGAATGGCACTCGAAAACGATATTGAATTAATCGACGCCAGTTGTCCGGTGGTGTTAAAATTACAGAACCGGGTGAAAGAATCATTCGACGTAGATTCAATACCAATTCTAATCTATGGTAAGCATGGGCATGCCGAAGTGAAGGGTTTAATGGGTCAAACCCAGGGAAAAGCGCAGGTTTTTAGTAACCAGCAAGAATTGGATCAGATGGTGCTTCCCCATCATGTAAAACTATTTAGCCAAACCACCAAGAGCACGAAATCATTATACGGCTATCGCGATTACCTTATTCGCAAAGGTCATGAGGTTGAGTTTAATGATACGATTTGCCGGCAGGTAAGTAATCGTGATGTGCATTTACAGGAATTCGTTAAGAACTTTGACGTGATCATTTTTGTTGCCGGCACGAAATCCTCCAATGGTAAAATATTATACGATGTATGTAAATTACACCATAATAGCTCTTATTTTGTATCCAATGTGAGCGAATTAGAACCTGCATGGTTCAAAGCAAATGATTCCGTAGGAATATGCGGTGCTACCTCCACCCCGATGTGGCAAATGCGTGAAGTGAAGCACGCACTGGAGCGGTTTTAATTCTCGGAAATCAGTAAATCACCCTTTTTAGAATTTGTATTTTCGTTGAGATAGCTTAAATTTGCACCATAATGAATTGGATGAAAAGGTATTGGTGGAAATTACTCGGGGTGGGCATTTTAATGTTCGTCCTTACCTTCGGTTTGGTTTCTCATATACCGCACTTACATATCCTTTACGAAACCATTCGTAACTTGTTTTATCACGTGCCCATGTGGTTTACCATGTATGCCCTCTTCGCTTATTCTGTTTACCATTCCATCCAATTTCTTCGAAAGTTGGATATGAATCATGATCTTCATGCACAATCGGCAGCGGAGGTTGGTTTCATCTTTGGTTTAATGGGAATCGCTACCGGAAGTCTTTGGGCAAAATACACCTGGGGCGCCTTTTGGGAGCCTAGCGATCCGAAACTCAATGGCGCTGCCATTGCTTTATTAGTTTACCTTGCCTATTTTGTTCTGCGAAGTGCTGTTGAGGATCAGACCAAACGTGCCCGTTTGGCCGCGGTATATAATATTTTTGCTTTTCCTATGCAATTAGCGGTCACGTATATCATGCCCAAGTTTATGACTTCTATGCACCCAGGAAGCTCTGATACGGTAAACTTTAAACAATATGAACTGGACTCTCAATTAAGGATGGTTTTTTATCCTGCTGTTATAGGATGGATTTTATTGGGTTTCTGGATTTTTACTTTAGTGTACCGCACCCAAAAATTAAAAATGATTTCAGAAGATGAAGAAAATTAAAATCGTATTGTTTGCACTGCTGGCTTTTATTAGCAGTAAGGCACAGCAGCCCTCAAGCGTTGAAATGGCTGATGCCTTCCGTGAAAATGGTAAAATATATGTGGTAATCACGGTTATTGCCATTATCTTTACGGGTATCATCGCTTACCTCATTTATATCGACCGTAAAATTTCTAAACTAGAGAAAAAAGTAAAATGAAAGCACGTTATATTATCGCCTTAGTTTTTATTGCCGCTGCCATGGGTGCCGTTTTTAGCCTTTATGGCAAAACCAGTACCTATGCCGATTTTCAATATTGTAATGAGCATCCCGGCAAAGAAGTACATATTGTAGGAATGCAAGTAAAAGATTCGGCCACCTATTATAACCCACAGGAAAATCCAAATTATTTCTCCTTTTTCATCAAAGATGAAAAGGGCGATATACGTAAAGTGGAATTAAATAGCACCAAGCCGCAGGATTTTGAGAAAGCCGAAAAAGTAGTGGTCATCGGCAAAATCAGTGGCGACGTTTTCAAGGCTTCGAGCATGCTTATGAAATGCCCAAGCAAATACAATAAGACCCAAATGTAGGGTGCGGAATTACCACTGCTGGATATTCGTAGGTTACCTCACGCAACACCGTGTGTGAATTAAAGCACTGAACGGTATGATTTTAAATTAATTTATCAATTATAGAGCATCTATGCAAAACGAAATAAAATTTTTAGGGGAACATTTAGCGATAGGGAATATCGGTCAGTTAGCCATTGTGTTGTCGTTTACTCTTTCTATTTTAGCGAGTATTAGCTTTTTTTTTGCAACCAAGCAGTCTGAGGAAGACACCTCCTGGTTGAAAATTGGACGTACTGCCTTTTGGCTCCAATGCATCTCGGTGGTAACGGTTTTTTTTAGTCTTTTCTATATTATTTATCACCATTATTACGAATATAATTATGCGTGGTCGCATTCGTCGAATGACTTGCCCGCCAAATATATGATATCCTGCTTTTGGGAGGGCCAGGAGGGTAGTTTTTTACTTTGGATTATATGGCAAGCTCTGCTTGGTGCACTAATTATATGGAAGGCTCCAAAGAGCTGGGAAAAACACGTGATGGTTATCATTTCGGTATCACAGGTAATGCTTACCTCCATGATATTAGGTGTGGTGATTGGGGATGTAAAATTAGGGAGTAGCCCTTTTACACTGCTTAGAGAAGCGATGCTTGATGCCCCCATTCTTCAGCAAACCAATTATTTGGAGATGATCAAAGATGGTAACGGATTAAATCCACTGCTTCAAAATAACTGGATGGTAATTCATCCACCTACCTTGTTTTTTGGTTTCGCTTCTACCCTGGTGCCTTTTGCTTTTGCATTGGCGGGGTTATGGCAAAAACGCTATACCGATTGGATTAAACCTGCCTTGCCTTGGGCCTTAGTGAGTCTCTCTGTTTTAGGAACCGGAATTGTAATGGGTGCAGCATGGGCTTATGAGAGTTTAAGTTTTGGTGGTTATTGGAATTGGGACCCCGTGGAGAATGCTTCGCTTTTGCCTTGGCTTATCATGGCAGCAGCCATTCATGCGATGGTAATTTATAACAGCACCAAAAAATCGGCGCATGCAAGTATCGTATTAACCGTTATTGCTTTTCTTTCGGTGCTCTATGCAACTTTTCTTACCCGTAGTGGCATCTTAGGCGATTCTTCTGTGCATTCTTTCACCGATTTGGGCTTGTCGGGTCAGCTCTTGATTTGGTTGGTTTTCTTTATCGTTGCCACCGGCTATTTGGTTATAAGCACTTGGAAGAGTTACCAATCGAGTAGGGATGCTGATAATTTTAGTGCTCGTGAATTCTGGATGTTTATAGCGGCTTTAATTTTTTTACTCTCCTCCATTCATATTGTAACGGTTACCTCCATACCGGTTTATAATAAAATAGCCGTGTTTTTTAATACGGATTTGAAAATGGCGCCTCCTACCGATGTTATTTCTGCGTATCATTTTATTCAAATTCCAATTGCTATCTTACTGGCTTTAGGTAGTGCCTTTGCTCAATATTTGAAATATAAAACAACAGGAACATTAAAATCGTTTGCCCTTAAAATGGGCGTTTATTTTTTAATTTCGTTGATACTCGGCAGCCTGTTTTTCTACTATGCCAATTTAGAAAAGTTGGTTTATGGCATTCTTTTGGTCTCTTCCCTTTTTGCTCTAATAGCCAATGGCGCATATATCTTTGACGTTTTGAAAGGTAATATAAAGGCAGCCGGAGCCGCCATCTCTCATCTGGGTTTTGCGTTAATTCTCATTGGCGTCATTTTTTCTTCGGTAAATAAAACAGTAATCTCGCAAAATACCGCCATGTTCTCTCTAGGAGATGAAAAAACGGATGCGGAAAATATTTTATTAGAAAAAGATAAGCCCATGCGGATGAAGGATTATATTGTAACCTATCTTGGCGACAGCGAGGTGGTACCCAATATTTTTCATAAGGTAAACTACAAAAGGGTAAATGAGCAAGATCTTGTCGTTGAAGAATTTACGTTGATACCGAACACTCAGATCAATCCCAAAATGGGGAATGTAGCCAATCCTGATACCAAACATTATGTAGGTCACGATGTGTTTACCCATGTAACCTCCGGCCCTAGAAAGGTGGAAGAGCCCAACGATACAGCAGGAATCAGAGACGTGAAGTCGTATTGGCTTTTGGAAGGCGATACCCTGCATAGCCAATATGCTATTGCGGTATTCGATAGCTCTGAAAACCTTACGATGAGTGATAAAAACAAATATAATGCGGACATTTTAGTTGGCGCTAAATTTACGATTTACACCAATAGCGGGGAAGTATATAAACTTGAACCACTGTTTGGTGTTCGTAAAAATGAAGGCGTATATATTGAAGATCGTTGCAAAGAAGCGGGCGTCATTTTAGGTTTCTTAAATGTAGATCCGGTAACCAAGAAGATCGAAGTTGCCCTTGGTGAAAAGACTCCGGAGCGCGATTTTGTTGTAATGAAAGCCATTATATTTCCTTTTATTAATATCTTATGGATAGGGACTATATTATTGGGCCTTGGTACGTTCATTGCATTTTTACGCAGAATGAAGTTAGCACAGAACGAGAAGTGATTTTGCTTTTCTTTATTCTTTTCTTTTTTTGTTCTCTCCATTAAAAATAATGGTAAATGAAACCTTCCTAAGAATTGGCTTATTTGCACATTACTTCTATCTTTGCCCAACACGATTAGCACGTATTTATTTAGATGAAGATATCTTTCCATTGGTTAAAACAACATATAAGCCCCGTACCCGAAATTAATGTTTTGGATACCATGCTTACTCAGCTGGGTCTTGAAGTAGAGGGGATTTCCATTTCCGGATTGGGTTCGGAGAAATTACAAGGGCTAATCGCCGGTGAAGTACTAGCATGTATTCCGCATCCCAATGCGGATCACCTAAAACTAACTAAAGTAAGCATCGGATTGAATTCCGTTCTCTCCATTGTTTGTGGTGCCCCCAATGTAAGTGTGGGGCAAAAAGTGGTAGTGGCCACTATTGGAACAACGCTTTATCCTGTTGAAGGGGAGCCTTTTAAAATTAAAAAATCTAAGATTCGAGGCGAAGAGAGTCAAGGCATGCTATGTGCCGATGATGAAATTGGGTTGGGATCATCGCATGCTGGAATTATTGTATTACCACAAGATACGGTTGTGGGCACGGCCGTTTCCGAATTGCTTCAATGCGAAAGTGATGCTCATATCGAAATAGGTATTACCCCTAATCATGCCGA
Source organism: Bacteroidota bacterium (assembly GCA_947507965.1). Lineage (GTDB taxonomy): Bacteria > Bacteroidota > Bacteroidia > UKL13-3 > UKL13-3 > CAINMV01. Next base: position 7,244 of record CANNQU010000058.1, on the reverse strand, counting down.
CGCCTGCTCGCATCTGGGTGTTGCTCGTGAGTTACGCGCTGCCATGGCAGCCAACGGAGTGCAAGCAAAATTAGGGTATGATTTTTCCACGCTACCTACGCTACACTTGGAGCCATTTAAAAATCCAGTGCAAGTGAACGTCGCCGACAGCGCACGCTGTCCGCGATATGCAGGATTATATATTCAAGGTATTGAAGTTACCTCATCTCCCGAATGGTTACAGAAAAAATTAAAAAGCATTGGACTAAAGCCGATCAATACCTTGGTCGATATCAGTAATTATGTTTTGCATGATATAGGTCAGCCCATTCATATATTTGATGCCGACAAAATAAGGGAAAGCACCATTAGGGTGCGTGAGAGTGTATTGGATGAAACGCTGATAACACTTGATGGGGTGGAACGCAAATTAAATGGAACGGAATTGATCATTGCCGATGGTGAACAGCCAATGGCTATCGCCGGCGTGTTTGGAGGTGTAGAGAGTGGCGTCAGCTCTTCAACGAAAAATATTTTTATTGAGAGTGCATATTTCAACCCGGCCATCGTTCGCAAGTCTGCACGTGCTCATGGATTAAATACCGATGCCAGTTTCCGATTTGAGCGAGGCACCGATATCGAGATCGTTGTTTGGGCGTTGTTTTTTGCAGCTAAATTAATTACGGAGAATGCGGGTGGAAAGGTCTCCAACGAATGTATTGATATTTATCCTAAGATAATAGAGCCGGCTCTGGTTACCTTACGGTACCGTTATTTGAAGCAAGTAATAGGAAAGGAAATACCTGTAGATGAAGTAAAGCATATCCTAGAATCTTTAAATATAAGCATTTTGGAAGTATCTGAAACGGAACTTCAAGTTGCTATTCCTTCCTACAAAAATGATGTCACAACGGAAATCGATTTATGTGAAGAAATATTACGTGTTCATGGTTTGAATAACGTTCCATTGCCCGGCAGAATCAGCACCTCACTCGTTTTTAGCAGTAAAAATAAGCTTTACGCGTTTCGTGAAATGCTGGCCCAAAATTTGGCCAACAAAGGGTATAATGAGATGATGACGAACTCCTTAACCAAGAGTAGCTATCAGCCGGTGACGGAAAATCAGCGCATTGCATTACTCAATCCGTTGAGTGGTGATATGGGGGTACTTCGTGATACCATGTTATACTCCGGCTTGGAGGTAGTAGCCTATAATTTAAATAGAAACAATGATCAATTACAATTGTTTGAGTTAGGAAGAACCTATCGTCAATGGGTTGATGCAGCGATGGCATCTTCCTTGACTTCAGAAAAAAAGAGCAATGCTTTAAAATACATCGAAGAGGAGCATGGTACGATTTTCAGGGTAGGCAAAGAGGAGAAATTACAAGCACTGAAACCATTGACAGCACCAACATTCTATGAATTAAAGACACTTGTGCAGCGCTTACTTCAGGAAGTTGGAATAACTCGTTTTGAAACTCAGCTAGTAGAGAATGACTTGCTGAGTTATGGACTTTCTATAACGCTAAATAAGAAGCCTTTAGCGCACTTTGGTGCAGTAGCCAGTCATATTTTAAAGCAGTTCGACATTACGCAGGAGGTATTTTATGCCGACTTGTTTTTAGAAAACATCTATAGCACATCAGCAAAAGGTTTCTCTACTGTGAAGCCGGTGTCGAAATATTCTAGCGTCCGCCGCGATTTAAGTTTGTTGATTGATGAGGCGATAACCTTTTCTCAACTTGAAAAGGCTGCTTATCAAGCAGAGCGGAATTTATTAAAAGAAGTGGGCGTGTTTGATATTTACAAAGGGGGGCAAATGGGGGAAGGAAAAAAATCGTATGCTTTGTATTTTATTCTTCATGATGAAAATAAAACATTGGATGATAAATCAATACAACGCGCGATGCATAACATACAGCAAGGCTTTGAGAAAGATTTAGGTGCGATGGTACGATAGTGCTTATAACAAAAATCAAGCTTGAATTATTTAACCCATTTTTATTTCTTCCATCAACAGAATGAACCATATTATAATTGCGGATTAATTTTTCCGGATTGGTTAGCCATGTATGATAGAGGGAAATTTAATAAGGTTTTGGTGTCGAACAACCCTCTTGAACTGAAATTGACTGCGGGTATCGAATGCCATTTGCTTGGCGACAGGCTTTTTCATGGTTCCGATTATTTTAAACAATATACCCACGGAATAAAGTTGATTTTAGAGCGAAGTACACTTAATAAAGACGTGTTTCGGTTTAGCTTTTTATCGCATGTGCTTTTGGAGATGATGATTGACCGTCTACTTTTAACGAAAAAGCAGGATATCGGAGCACAGTTTTATGATAACTTATCGTTGTGTAATGAGGATTTATTATTGTATTTTGCTCAACGAAATAGTACTGTTGACGAACGTTTTGTGACGGTGATACAGAAGTTCAAGCATCACAAATTCATTTTAAACTATACGAATACGGATGCATTTGTGAATTCATTTTGCAGGACCATTGGCAAGGTTGGAATCATCTTTAGTGAAGCGCAAAAGAAAGAAGTAACCGAGCTAATGAGTGTTATTGAAAAATATATCGATGAAAGTATGTCAACTTTGTTTCTACTTTTCGCGCGCCATGATTAACAAAATAACCTTTTTCTTTTTTTTGTTTGTAGCCTTTGGCACACAAGGTCAATATGCAAGAAAATATAGTAATGAATTCTTGAATATTGGCGTAGGAGCACGTTCTTTTGGCATGGGTAACGCCGTCATTGCGTCTATTTCAGATGTAAATGCAGGTTATTGGAATCCGGCAGGCATGGCATCGATACAAGATGCGGCACAACTGTCATTCATGCATAGTAATTATTATGAGAAAATAGGAAGCTATGACTTTATAGCTGGGGCGGCTCCAATTAGTAAGAATAATGTTTTAGGGGTCTCATTTAATCGTTTTGGTGTTGATGATATCGTAAATACTTTAGGCTTAGTTCAAAATGGTCAGGTTGACTATTCGCGAATAAAAACTTTTTCGGCCGTTGATTATGCTTTTTATGTGAGTTATGCACAAAGAATAGAGCTCAAAGAAAAATCCTATGCCCAGACATTATCATGGGGAGTAAGTCCGAAAATTATTTTTAGAAAGGTAGGCTCCTTTGCTAAGGCCTGGGGATTTGGAGCTGATGTTGGTGGGCAATATCAAAGAAAAAACTGGATGTTTGGAGTGATGTTAAAAGACATTACCACAACGTATAATACCTGGAATATTACCTTAACAAATGAAGAAAAGGATATTTTTTTTCAAACCGGAAATGAAATCCCTTTGCACAGCACAGAGCTAACCCTCCCTAAAGTGATTCCAGGCGTAGCATACAAATTTACCGTTGGAAAGAAAAACACGGTATTGGCCGAAACCAATCTTGATATTACTTTTGATGGAAGAAGAAATGTCGTGATCTCCTCTAAGCGATTTAATGTCGATCCTCATTTCGGAGTCGAATATTCCTATAATGAGAAGATATTTATTCGGGGAGGCTTAACGAATATTCAAAATATTTTGGATGTCACAGATAGTGCTGCTGCAGTAAAAATATGGGTCATTCAACCCAATTTTGGCGTAGGTATTCATCTAAAAAACCTTACGTTGGATTATGCTATTACCGCCTTGGGAAGCAGTTCGGTTGCTTTAAATTCGAATGTTTTTTCAATAAAAATCGCACTCAATAAAAAGGCTAAGGTTCAATAGTCTTGCTATGTAAGGTGCTACCCGTTAACTATTTTAGTAATTCATCGAATTTTCCAAATAAACTTTTCGGGCTTTTTATCACACGAATAAATTCACGTAATGAACCCGCTGTTTCTTCACTGGGGTCAAAAAATACGATTTGTTTTGAAGGCGTTCTTACATACTCTTTATTGGATCCATCTTTGCCATAGAAGTAGAGGCCGTCGCCAATGTAGAATTCATTGCCTGGTTGAATTTGATCGCGGATTTCCTCACTTACTTTCAACATGAGTGAGGCAATGCCTTCGTTAGATACGATGATTTGGATTTGTTTAGAGAAGGACAATTTTAATGTTTGCATGATAATACGAACGTTAGTTTAAGCAAAACTAGACTTAAAATTTTGAATTGCGAAATTCAGACTAAAATCGAATCATGGTAGAGGGCGTTCATCAGTTGATGATAAATAGGTTTAGCTGGCGGTTCCCAAGAGTAACATCCGTACTTTTTGGTATAACATAAAATGATCAACCGGCTTGTTCATAAAATCGTTCATGCCGATGGCCATCGTAAGATGTCTGGTGTTCTCCATCTCTTCGGAGGTAACCGCGATAATAGGGATTTTCGAGTTTTCCATTCCAGCCTCCTGGTTTCGAATGGCACGAGTTGTAGCATAGCCATCCATCACCGGCATATTCAAATCCATCAATACTAAATCGATGCTGTGCTTTCGAAGGATTTCAATTCCTTCGGCACCGTTCGTTGCAAAACTGCTCTTGGTATTGCTCCAGGTATTGATAATCTCCTTAAACACCAATCGATTGGATGTACAGTCGTCAATAACTAAAATGTGTTTCTGCATTATTCTAAAATGATTCTTCCGTGTTTGAAGGAGGAACTTCTGGAGGTGCCCATCCATTGTGACAAAATTAATTTTAATTCTTTTAACCGTGTTAGTAGTTATCAATAACTAACGGAGCCAGGAATAGCAAATTGGACACTTTTAGGGATTCATAAAAAAGCCCCGATAGAATGCTATCGAGGCTTGGTGGTTTTTACGACGGAGAGCTTACGAGGGCTTCACCGTATTATAATTAATGCTATGGGTTGCTCCGGTAGGTTTTGCTGCCGGAACGGTAATGGTGTTGGGTTGCGTATTCCCTTTTGGGCTGTGCATTTTATGGATACTAGGTGCAATGACCAACGATACGATGCTCATTAACTTGATTAAAATATTCATTGATGGGCCAGACGTGTCTTTAAAAGGGTCTCCAACGGTATCTCCAACAACGGCAGCTTTATGTGGTTCTGATTTCTTATAGAACATTTGGCCATCGATGCTCACCCCTTTCTCAAATGACTTCTTGGCATTATCCCAGGCACCACCGGCATTCGATTGGAAGATGGCCATCAGTACACCCGAAACCGTTACTCCTGCCAATAAGCCACCCAATACCTCGGCACCAAATGCAAATCCTACGATTACAGGCACGGTGAGTGCCATCAATCCGGGTAAAATCATTTCTCGTATCGCAGCTTTCGTTGAGATGGCTACACATTTTTCATATTCCGGTCGTGCCTTATATTCCATAATACCTGGAATTTCTCTGAACTGACGACGCACTTCCTGTACCATATCCATGGCCGCTTTTCCTACTGCACTCATCGCCAATGCGGAGAACACAAAAGGAATCATACCACCGATAAATAAACCAGCTAAGACACGGGCGTTAGAAATGTCGATCGTATAAATTTTTGCGGCACCCATAAAAGCAGCAAATAAGGCTAACGAGGTTAGTGCTGCGGAAGCAATAGCAAATCCTTTTCCAGTAGCGGCAGTGGTGTTTCCAACGGCATCGAGGATATCCGTTTTTTCACGTACCTCTTTTGGTAAGTTACACATTTCGGCGATTCCTCCAGCATTATCAGCAATGGGGCCAAAGGCATCGATAGCTAATTGCATAGCTGTTGTAGCCATCATACCCGCAGCAGCAATAGCCACTCCATATAAACCAGCCACTTCGTAGCTCGCCACAATTCCTATCGACAATACAAGAATTGGAAATAAGGTGCTCATCATCCCTACCGAAAGTCCGGCAATAATATTGGTAGCAGCACCTGTTGACGACTGTTTGATGATTTTATTAACCGGGCCTCTGTTCATCGAGGTGTAATATTCGGTTATAAGGCTAATTAAACCTCCCACTACCAACCCAATGACAATAGCGTAAAAGACATCGATGGAAGTGAAAATTTTAGCTTCTTTACCGTCCATACGGTTGATGCTCATTTCGCCTACCGGCAACATCCATTTTATTACGAAATAGGAGGCAGCGCCCGTTAAAATGATCGATGACCAATTACCCAGGTTTAGTGCTCCTTGTACGTTTCCGTTTTCCTTCACGCGAACAAAAAAGGTGCCTATTATGGAGAATAAGATACCCATGCCACCAATTAAAAGAGGGGCTAAAATCATACTCATCCCTCCAAAATTATCAACTACGGTGAATTCTCTTCCGATAACCATGGTTGCTAAGATGGTGGCTACATAACTGCCAAATAAATCGGCACCCATGCCGGCAACGTCGCCTACATTATCACCTACGTTATCGGCAATGGTAGCCGGATTACGAGGGTCGTCTTCCGGAATGCCGGCTTCAACTTTACCCACTAAATCGGCACCCACATCGGCCGCTTTGGTATAAATACCGCCGCCTACACGAGCAAATAAAGCGATGCTTTCGGCCCCCAAAGAGAAGCCTGTTAAAACTTCCAAGGCACGTTCCATATCGAGGCCACTCGCAGTGCCATTATTGGGTGCTACAAATAGGTTGTAGAAAACCAGAAACAAACTGCCAAGTCCAAGTATCGCTAAACCTGCAACACCCATACCCATAACGCTGCCACCGGTAAATGATACTTGTAGCGCTTTTGATAAACTGGTTTTAGCTGCCTGCGCTGTTCTTACATTGGCTTTGGTTGCAATACGCATTCCTATAAATCCTGCCGTAGCCGAGAAAAAGGCACCGATTACAAATGCTAAGGCGATCAGCGGCGAGGATCCTTCGTTAGAATAACCCATATAGGCCAATAAAAGGGCAATGACCACAACAAAGGCACCCAATACTTTATATTCCTGTCTTAAAAAGGCCATGGCACCATCGGCAATGGCTTTGCTAATTTCTTGCATTTTGCTATCGCCGGCATCTTGGCGAATTACCCACTGTGAGCGCACGTAGGTAAATAGGAGGCTAATTAAACCACATCCTAGAATTGCGTAAATAAGATTATTCATATTGGATTAATAAAAAATTAACTTTAGTTGTTTTTTTTAGGAGCGCGAAAATAAGGAAAATTTTGAAATTTTTGAAGTGCTACATTTTATTAGGTGTTTGAAATACCCATTTCGGGGGTATTTCAGTATTTGATGTGCTGGCGAAAATAAAATGATCCGCAAAGACCGTATCAATGCTGTTTCGTCATTCCTATTCTGAAGCCCTCCTTTCGCAGATCCTAGGTCCATGAACAAGTTACCATTGACGTATT
>CANNQU010000057.1 GCA_947507965.1 Bacteroidota bacterium | reverse complement strand
CCAGCGAGTGACACGCCCGTGGTGCGGTGCGCCTCATCACAAATAATCAAGTCGAACTCACCGAAACCATTGTTCGCTTTCATGAACTCCTTCTGAGCGCGAGCAATCACTTCAATGGACTGATAAGTAGAGAATACCACCGTCATCCCCGAAGCCTTTCGAGCCTTGATATGATTGAGTTGATTGATAATATCCTTGGTATTGGTAGAAGCAGGCAATGCCAAATCCACCACGCTGAAATTATCGCTATCATCATTTTTCGTTTTCTTGCGCGAAACCTCCGAATCCGAACAAATACAAATTGCATGGATGGGTTCTTTCGCATAAGAAGTCCACTCACGAAGGGTTTGACCTAACAATGCAATAGAAGGAACAAGAAACAACACGAATCTTTCGTTTTCGCGTTCGTTTTCGCGTTCGCTTTCGGTTTCCTTTTCTGCAATACGTAATGAATTAAATGTTTTTCCGGTACCACATGCCATAATTAACTTACCCCGGTCGGCTGTTTTAAAGTATTCGTGTGCATTTTCCAATGCCACTTTCTGATGTGGCTTCAATTCCCGATGGGCTGTGCGCGAAATCTCTCCCGAAATTCCCTGATCGAGTTTCTCCCAATCTACCAAAGCTTCCTGCAATTCATGAAGATTTAAACGTGTAACAGGTGGACTTTGGTTTTTGATGGCTTCCTCTGCATTGGATCCCCATTTCCTTCCGGTAGTATCAATCCAAAGACAATTTGAAAACCCTACTTTTTTTAATTCGGGTGTATAAAAACTCCTACCGGAAGTTGCAAGAAAGGAATCAACGGCAGGTTTATCTATTACAGAACCCTCACGGTAACATTTGCATTGAATCGCCCAATAATCGCCATCAAAAGTTTGTGCCACCAAATCAATTCCAGTATCACTACCACCCAAATCATTTTTACCCGGAAACTCGTTCCACATCCAAACCTTTTTCAAGATATTAGAATATTTCGGGTCGGTCTGCAAATAAGTCTGCATGAGGCGTTCGAAACGGTCGCCTTTATCACGTTCGGAGAAGGATATCTTGCGGTATTTGGAAAGGAGGGAGCTGAAGGTCATGAGTGGGTGCAAATTAATGGAAAATCGTAAATTATTTATTGAATAATAATGAATTCGATTGCAGCCATCAAAATAAGAGCGAATTTCCCACTAATTTAAAATCACAGTTAACAACAGTGTTTGCCAAGTTGTATCGGAGGGCATTTTACAGTTCCATAACTGCAAAATACACAACAATCACCGGGTTGTGGTTTTAAAACAGTTTTGCAATTTTCACATTCATAAAAATACTGGCAAGTATCAACGGGCATCGTTTCAACTTTTTGATGAATACAGTTTGGGCAAGTGATAGTTGATTGAAGAATTATTTCCATTTTATTTTATAATATTAATAGCCATGAATATAATGATAGTAATTATTCCAAGAATGGCAGAAATAAACAAATATTCAGCCGTTACTTCCAAACGCCTTTCTTTATTTAAGTCACTTGTTCTTATAGAGTAAAAGGAAAGCAAACACGAAAGTATAAGTAATAAAGCAATAATAGTTGTTAGCTCATCAAGTATGCTTTCTTTTGAATAATTAGAAATATGCAAAGATGTAATAACGAAAAGGCAAAATCCTAAAAGATTGGCAGAGGTGCTGAGTATATGTTGTGATGTATTGTTTGCCATGTGTCAAATGTAAGGGTAATGCACAATTAAACCGTAATCATTTTATAACATAGATTGTAACCTGCGAATTCTTTTATAGCTGCCTACTAATATTCTTCTGATTTTTATACTATAATATTTCGATTCGATGTTCCCTGATTTTAGCAACTAAAAAACATGAGTGATATAAATAGAAATGACATCATAGTTCCTATCTTTACCAAAAATAATTTTACGAGATTCATTCGGATTAAGTCATATAAAAGTTTGATTACATAGAATTAAATACTTTTACTATTCATTGAAAAATTTAAACAAACTTCCTGCACTCACCATTTCATTTTGGATAATGAAGATTTGTGCAACCACTTTAGGAGAAACCGCGGGTGATTTATTGTCGATGACAATGAATATAGGCTATGCAGTTAGTTCCATAATTCTATTGAGTTTTTTCTTAGGAACGTTGTTAGTACAGCTTTTATCCAAAAAATATAACCCTGTTATTTATTGGGCTGTGATTCTTTCTACAAGTACCGCTGGAACTACCATGTCGGATTATATGGACAGAACCCTTGGACTAGGCTATGGAACAGGTTCATTCATTTTGTTATCACTCCTAAGTATAACGCTTATTATCTGGAAGGCGATAGAAAAATCATTATCCGTAACTGAAATTAAATCAACCCGTGGTGAAATTTTTTACTGGACAGCTATTTTGTTTTCCAATACACTAGGAACTGCACTTGGTGATTTTCTTGCCGACAATTCTGGATTAGGATTTTCAGGCGGTGCAATACTAATCGGCTGTTTATTATTAATAATTATTCTAGCTTACTTTTTCACGAAAATATCTCATATAATATTATTTTGGTTAGCCTTCGTATTAACACGACCATTCGGTGCTACTTTTGGCGACTTACTTACGAAGTCAAATGAAAAAGGTGGACTTAATTTCGGTACCATTGGTTCCTCATTAATCCTTTTAGGAATACTTGTAGTTTTAGTAATCGTTTCAGTTCTAAAAACAAATTCGAGAAGCACAAACAATGATGATAATTCCGCTATCGTTGAAAATAATTTGTAAGATGCCGGAAATAAGTTCGAGTATAATTTCTGGCACAATTGAAGATAGACCTAAATAGTATAATTGTATAAAAGATATTAGTAAATAACGAATAAGCAATTTCCTTAATTTTATATCATTTTCCTGAAAATCTATTGGTTATCTAAAAAAATAGAATTGCAATAGATTTAAATGAATATTTGCATACCCATTTATGAAAATTCTCCTCATTGAAGATGAACCCGAATTGCAAAAAAGCATTAAACAATACCTCGAATTGGAGGGTTATATTGTAGAAGTCGCTTCGGATTTTTCAAAAGCAGAGATGAAAGCAATTTCTTATGATTATGATTGCATTCTGGTCGATATTTCACTTCCAGGAGGCAATGGACTTGATATAATAAAACAACTGAAAACAAACAAATCAAAGACTGGAATCATTATTATTTCGGCAAGGCAATCTTTAGATAGTAAAATCGAAGGTTTAAACCTTGGAGCAGATGATTACCTGGCAAAACCATTTCATTTGTCAGAATTGAATGCAAGAATAAAATCACTGCTTCGAAGAAACAATTTTGATGGGAATAGTGAAATAAAAATCAATGAGATTACTATATTAACAGAGCAAAGAAGAGTCCTCGTACAATCAATTGAGATTGATCTTACATCAAAAGAATATGACTTGCTTTTATATTTCGTTGCAAACAAAAACAGAGTAGTTAGTAAAAGTTCCGTTGCCGAACACTTATGGGGTGACCATTCAGACCAGTTCGATAACTTTGACTTTATTTATAACCACATCAAGAACCTAAGAAAGAAATTATTAGAAAAGGGATGTGCTGATTATTTGCAAACCATTTACGGAATCGGATACAATTTTAAAATATAAGTATGAAATTACTAGTAAAGACAAGTTTGTATTATTTGATTTTAAGTATCCCTGTTTTAATTATTGCTGGAGGCATATCCTATTTTATTATTTCTTCTGAAGTAAAAACTAGCAATAATGAGTTATTACTAAAACGAAAATTGAAAATTGAAAATTACATCCAATTAGGAGACTCCATTTCATTGCGTTTCATTACCCAAAGTGGAGAAGCAACGGTTTTGTCAATGCAAAATATGCAACAGTCGCAGGACATTTTCAGCGACACTTTGATTTTTGACTCCACCGAAAATGAACTAGCACCAAATAGTTTACTAACGTCTATTTCTAATATCGGAAACAAAACATATTCTGTCAGAATATGGAGAAGCACCATCGAATTTGATGAATTGGTAGAAGGAATAATAACCGGAATGGTATTCATCTACATATTTCTTCTTGTTGTTTTCATTGGAATCAATTGGTGGGTGTCACGATCGCTTTGGAAACCCTTCTATCAAATCTTGGAAAGCTTAAAAGCATTTCGACCAAATAGCAAGCAAAGCCCTGAAATACTTTCTACATCTATCAGGGAATTTAAAGCACTTAACCAATCTGTAAGCGAGATGATGGATAAAATGATCGCCGACTTTAAGCGTCAGAAGCAGTTCACAGAAAATGCTTCTCATGAAATGCAAACTCCACTTGCCATAATTAAAGCGAAAATTGATTTACTGATTCAATCGGACAAGCTGACTGAAAATGAAACCGATTTAATTGTAGAAATAGAAAATTCCTGTACCAAACTCTCACGACTAAACAAATCTCTTTTATTACTCACCAAAGTTGAAAATCGACAGTTTGTTACCGAGGAAGTAGTTTCAATTAATAAAGTATTAGATGATTCTATTGCCCTATTTAAAGATGACTTTGACTCAAAACACATCAAACTGACGAAGGTTATTGAATCAGAGAAATTTATTCGTATAAATCCTGATTTATGTTCAGTATTAGTAAATAATCTAATCCAAAACGCTATCCGTCATAATAAGGAAAAAGGTAATATTGAAATACTTCTTACAGATGAAAAACTTTTTATCTCAAATACTGGAGCTTTAGTCGCTCTGGATGAAACGAAAATCTTTGACCGATTTCAAAAGAATGTTTCTTCTCACGATTCTTTAGGGTTAGGATTAGCCATAGTAAAGGAAATAGCTGATATTAACGGATTGGAAGTTATCTACTCTCATACTTCTAATACACACTCCTTTAGTATAATATTTTAGTCGAAACTGTCAAATTACATTTGAACATAGTTTTGCAATAGAATCATGTTTTTACTTTGTATCCTTAATTTCATTATTTAAAAATAATTATATGTATAAATCATTTCTAGTTGCTTTGATTCTTATCATAAGCACCACAACAATTTTTGCAGGTCTTAATCCACCTCAAGCTGTATTAACTGCCTTTAAACAGAAATTTCCTACCGTAACGAAAGTAAAATGGGAGAAAGAAAATGCCACAGAATATGAGGCTAATTTCGAAATGAATGGAACGGAAACATCCGCAAATTTTAAAGAGGATGGAATATGGCTTGAAACAGAAACTGAAGTAGCTTATTCCTCTTTACCCGAAGCAGTAAAGAAATCATTTGAAAAGCAAGTTACGGCTAAGCCAAAAGAAGCCTCCAAAATAGATAAGCCAAATGGTGTTACTTATTATGAAGTAGAGTACAAGGACGGAGTAAAAACAATCGAAGTGCTTTTCAATGCTGATGGCACTCTTGTAAAATAGACTTACATAACTTTTAAATATCATACTTAAGGGGCGTAATAAATTTTCTCCTCTTTCATTAAAACAGAATCCAAGCATGCTAGTATCATTCAGAATAAACATAGCAATTCTAGGGTTGTTGTTGTTTTATTCACCCATTAAAGCTCAACAATTAACCATCAGCGGATTTGTAAAGGATGCTTCTTCTAAAGAAGCATTGATTGGGGCGGTAATTTATGAAACAACACAACATAAAGGAACCACTGCGAATGAATATGGTTATTACTCTTTAACTCTTAATGTTAAAGATACGCTGCAATTGATTGTTTCCTATCTCGGATATAAACCCGAAGCCAAAAAAATAATTATCACAACAAATATTCGACTTGATATTTTCCTTCAATCTTCTGCAACCCTCAGTGAGGTGGAAATTTCATCTACAAAAAATAATAATAATGTAAAAAAGGCACAAATGGGTGTTATTGATGTACCGATGCGTGAGATAAAAAACCTTCCGGTATTAGCAGGTGAACGAGATATTTTAAAGGTTATTCAATTGCTTCCCGGAGTACAACAAGCGCAGGAAGGCACCACCGGTTTTTTTGTTCGTGGTGGAAATACAGATCAAAATCTTGTCCAGCTTGATGAAGCGGTAGTTTACAACCCGAATCACTTGTTTGGGATTTTTAGCACCTTTAATGTGAATGCATTAAATAATGTACAATTAATAAAGGGCGGATTCCCTGCGAAATATGGAGGAAGGCTATCTAGTATTCTTGATATCACCATGAAAGATGGCAATAAGGGAAAATATGAGGTTGAAGGTGGTATTGGTCTGCTATCAAGCAACATTACAATTCAGGGGCCAATTCAAAAAAATAAATCTTCCTTTATTATCTCTGCTCGTAGAAGTTATTTGGATGTATTAGTAAAACCATTTTTACCTAAGAATAACTTGGGGACAACGTATAAATTTTATGATTTAAATGCAAAGTTGAATTTTGAAATAGGCAAGAATGATAAAATATTCATTAGCGCATTTACAGGGAATGATTATGGGGCATACACTGGCGCAAATAGCTTAAACTATAACATCGGTTTTGGTAATAGTACGGCAACTTTACGTTGGAACCATTTGTTCGGGAGTAAAATGTTTTGCAATACTTCTGCAATTTTTAATCAATACCACCTTGGTTTGGGTTCTACCCAAGGCAGTTATTATGCGTTACTTTACACGGCGGTGAATGATGTGAATGGTAAAAGCGATTTTACCTATATTCCGAATTCTAAAAATATCGTAAAATTTGGGGGCTCCTATTTTTATCATACTTTATTTCCAGCGTCCTATTCGGCAAGCATTCCTCGAAAAGGGAATAGAGTAGTAATAAATAAAGATAGCATTCCAAAGAAATACAGTAATGAAATGGCTGTATATGGAAGTCATGAGTGGGATGCAAACGAGGTTCTTAGTGTAAATTACGGGGTTCGATTGCCCTATTATTTCACTTCCAACTCTAGTTATTTTTTATTTGAACCAAGAATTACAACCAAGTTTTCTATAGAGAAAACAGCGTCAATTAAGGCATCATACACTGTAATGCATCAGTTTTTACACTTAGTGCCCAATAGTACAGCGAGCCTTCCCACCGACATTTGGATTCCAAGCAGTAACATCGTCAAACCTCAACGAAGCGAGCAGTATGCACTAGGATATTTTAAAAACTTTAATCAAAATTTGATTGAAACGAGCGTAGAGCTTTATTATAAAACAATGCAAAATCAGGTTCTTTTTAAAGAAGGGACTCAACTTACTTTGGTAAGTAATATCGAAGATGCACTAACTTTTGGGAAAGGAAACTCATACGGGATGGAATTTTTTGTTAAGAAAAATTCAGGAAAACTTACTGGATGGATAAGTTATACCTTGTCAAAAACCACACAAACATTTAAGTCCTTAAACCGGGGTAATGCATTTCCGTTTACCTATGATAGAAGACATAATATCGCAGTAGTAGCCGTGTATGACTTTAACAAACACTGGACACTTTCCGCCGATTTCGTTTTCCATACTGGAAATGCCTTTACACTGCCATCAGGCTTAATACCGATTTCACAAGATAATGGTTCATTATATGATGGATATTATTATGATTATACGTCAAAGAACAATGCTAGGTTACGATCGTACCATAGGCTGGATATTAATGCTTCCTATAAACGATTGCATCAATATAAAAAATGGAAATATGAAAGTGAACTATCGTTCGGAGCTTACAATATTTACAGCAGATTAAATCCATACTTTGTTTATCTAACAGTGGATCAATCTACCAAATTACCTCAAGCAATTCAGGTTTCATTATTGCCAATTATACCAAGCATTAGTTATAACTTTAAATTTTAACATGAGAAAAGTAGTATTATTTTTTGCCGGATGCATTATTTTGATTGGTTGCGAAAAGAAAATAACCATAAAGCAAGGTCCATATACTTCAAAGCCAAGTATCCAATGCTTACTTGAGCCCGATTCATTTCCAAGACTTTTCCTTAATGCTACCCAACCTTTCCTTACAGCGAATGTGAATACTGGAAATATGGTAATTCGTAATGCATCGGTGAAAATAAGCAGTAATTTTGGGGTAGATCTATTAGCACTCGATAGTATCTACGATAGGATATATTGCAGGTATAATTATTTTTATACGGGAACCAAAAAAATACAGAAAAACACTACCTATACACTAGAAATAACAGCCAATGGAGAGACCTATATCGCCACCACTACAACTGATAATATAGCATGTTCAATAGATAGCATCGGATATACAACTTCTTTTAAGGACTTATACGGTGAACATGAAGGAGTAATCATATATTTCAAAGATGTGCCTAATGTTTTAAATTACTATCGATTTGAAATGCTTAGGCAAGTTGATAGCACCATGCGCCACGCGAAAATTCAATTATCCGGTTCCTGCCTTGCCAATGATACCGTTTTTCTTACTGAGTATGGACGGTCAGTATATTCCGACATAAATCTTAATGGCCAACAATTAAAGTTAGTAATAGAACCAGCATACTCGCACAGGGCTGGAACAAAAAGCTATGTAATGGTTCAATCCATTGATAAAGCTACCTATGATTTTTTTGATCAATTAGATAAACAAAAACTGGCACAGAATAATCCTTTTGTTGAACCCGTCTTTATTATGGATGGACAATTTGGGAAAAAAGCAATTGGTTTTTTTGGGAGTGTAATTCATAGTGCCCCAGTTTATTTTGAATTTCCTGAATAGTTTTCCAAAACAATTATCCTACCTTAAATTCATTTTTATTATTGGCAAAATCAATTTCTTACTTTATTACTAAATGGACGTAACAACAAAAAAAACAATTCAACAAATTCTTGGAATACTGGTAGCTGCAAATGCTATCGTGTTTCTTGTTCTTGCATACTTTCAAGCATTTTCTTCCACCCCTCGAGCAATTGTATTCATTGATTTTTGGGGAAGGCTTTGTGTGTATTCACTTTGGTTTACGTGCTACGCACTTTACAGAAAATATTTACCCGAAAAAAGTATAATAAAAACCATTATCATTTTAATTGTTTGCATTAACATTCCAGTGTTTCTGATTCTTGGCTACTTCAACAAACTTTCACCTGACTTGGCAACCTTACCTTTTATTGATTTTTGGGGACGTCTTACAGTTTATTCTTTGTGGTTTATGGCTTATGAATTCTACATACAAAAAATACAAAAAAATATATAGCTTTTCCTATATTTGCCTAGATGAGATTTTTCACATTCATATTCACTTTCTATATCTTGACATTATCCTGCATGCCTTGCAGAGATCATGACGATTGCAAAATTGGAAAGGTTGAGCAATCTAATTTTGAATCAACAAGTAATAGTAATCATAACCAGGATACTGAAAATTGCAGCCCATTTTGCATATGTGCTTGTTGCAGTCAATCTTGTAACTTTATGCATCTTCAAAATGAAATTAGCTTCATTTCTCATCTACCATTTGAAATGATTATTGAATATCATTCTCCTATTCACATCGGAGTTTCTGCTTCTATCTGGCAACCTCCGAAAATTAGTTAATTAATTTAATAAAATCTTATTGGGTTACTAATTTCATTTATGGTGCTTGCCACTGTGAACTAATATGCTTTTCAATAACTAATTCAAAAAAAAAATGATAGAGAAAATAATTAATTTTTCGGTTAACAATAAACTCCTAACTGGGATTTTCCTTCTGGTTTTTGTAGGTTGGGGAATATATTCCGCAACACAGATTTCAATTGATGCCTTACCAGATGTTACAAATAATCAGGTTCAGGTGATTACCAATACTCCCAATCTGGCAACACAAGAGGTAGAACAATTCATTACCTACCCAATAGAAATGCAGATGAAAACCATTCCGGATGTAGTGGAGCTTCGAAGTACTTCCCGAAGTGGACTTTCGGTAATTACAATTGTTTTCAAAGATAAAGTTCCTGTAAATATAGCAAGGCAGCAAGTATCTGAACGATTGCGATTAGCTGAAGAAGATTTACCAAAGCAATTCGGTTCACCTGAAATAGTTCCGCCAACTACAGGACTAGGCGAAATTTACCAATACACGATTGCACCTAAAAAAGGATTTGAAAATAAATACTCAATAATGGAGTTGCGAACAATTCAAGATTGGATTGTTAAAAGACAACTAATTGGAACTCCTGGAATTGTGGATGTGAGCAGCTTTGGTGGCTATCTCAAACAGTACGAAGTTGCCGTAGCTCCTGAAAATTTAGTGAGTATGAATATTTCCTTAACTGAAGTATTTGATGCTCTATCCAAAAACAATCAGAACACAGGCGGCAGTTATATCGATAAAGGTCCGAATATTTATTTCATCAGGGGTGAAGGCTTAATAGAGAACCTGAAAGATATTGAAAATATCGTTGTGAAAACAGTAAACGGAATACCTGTAAAAATTCACGACATCGCGAAAGTACAATTTGGTTTTGCACCTCGTTATGGAGCTATGACGCGTAACGGGCAAGGAGAAACAGTTGGAGGTGTTGTTTTGATGCTAAAAGGAGCAAACAGTGTGAAAGTAATTGAAGATGTTAAAGAACGAATGAAGACAATCGAAAAAAACCTTCCTGAAGGACTTACGCTCGATGTTTTTGTGGATAGAACAAAATTAATTGTCCGTACTATTGGAACAGTTTCAACCAACCTTGTTGAAGGGGCTTTAATTGTGATTTTTGTATTGGTTTTATTATTAGGAAATCTTCGTGCTGGCTTAATTGTAGCCTCTGTAATTCCTTTAGCCATGCTCTTTGCCATTTCGTTCATGAATATCTTCGGAGTGAGTGCTAACCTCATGAGCATGGGAGCTTTGGATTTCGGATTAATTGTGGATGGTGCGGTAATCGTTGTAGAAAGTATGTTACATATTTTTTCGAAAAACTATCGCAATGACATACTTACTCCAAAACAAATGGACCAGGAAGTTGTTACGAACTCTTCCAAAATTATGAATAGTGCCGTTTTCGGTCAGGTGATAATCCTGATTGTATACGTTCCCATCTTCGCGCTTACAGGCATCGAAGGGAAAATGTTTTTACCAATGGCACAAACCGTTTCTCTCGCCATCATTGGAGCATTATTACTTTCACTCACCTATGTACCTTTAATGAGTAGCTTGTTTCTCAATAAAAAAATCACACATAAAGAAAGTTGGAGTGATAAATTCATTAAATGGATATTAAAATATTACACACCTTTATTGAGTAGAATTTTGCAGCACAAACTAAAAGTAGTCATGGCCTCGGTTGTAGTTTTAATAGGAACTATTTTTCTGTTCAATTCCTTAGGCGGTGAGTTTATCCCTGAAATGGATGAAGGAGATTTTGCAACCAACTTCACCATTCGTCAGGGAAGTAATTTACAACAAACTATAAAAACAGGGACTGAATTGGAAAACATCTTATTAAAAAACTTTCCGGAAGTAAAAGAATGTGTCTCCAAAATTGGAACATCGGAAGTGCCAACTGACCCCATGCCCATTGAAAGTGCAGATTTGATGATCATCATGAAGGACAGAAAAGAATGGACTTCTGCCTCGAATAGCGAGGAAATGGCAGAAAAGATGAATGAAAAAATGAAAGTGATTCCGGGTGTTAACCTTTCGTTCGAACAACCAATTCAAATGCGTTTTAATGAATTAATCGCCGGAGTAAAGTCGGACATTGCAATTAAAATATTTGGAGAAAATCTAGACGTATTATTTGAAAATGGTAATAAGGTTTCCAAAATAATCAACAATGTAAATGGAGTAACCGATATTAAGGTGGAACAAATTACTGGCATGCCACAACTTGTTGTAAAGTATAACCGTGATCGTATAGCACAATATGGTTTAAATGTAGAGGATGTAAACAAAATACTAAATACGGCATTGGCAGGAGGCAAAGCAGGAGTTGTTTACGAAGGCGAACGAAAATTTGATTTAATTGTTCGTTTGGATAAGGTAAGAGATGCGGATGAAGAAAAGGTTAAAAATATTTACGTTCCATTAGCCACTGGAACTCAAATTCCTTTGAGCCAGATTGCCGAAGTTTCATTTAAATCTGCACCTGCTCAAATTTCCCGTGATGATGCCGAACGAAGAATTGTTATAGAGGCTAATGTTCGCGGCAGAGATATTCAGAGTGTGGTAGAAGACATTCAAAAGAAATTGGATGCTGAATTAAAATTACCTTCCGGATACTACATATCTTATGGAGGCACGTTTCAGAATTTACAAGAGGCTAAAAATCGTTTGGCAATAGCAGTGCCAGTTGCGTTGCTGTTGATATTCCTATTGCTCTATTTTAGCTTCAACAATATTACAGAAAGTTTAATCATATTCTCAGCCATCCCTTTAGCAGCTATTGGCGGAGTTTTCGCGCTTTGGTCACGGGGAATGAACTTCAGTATCAGCGCTGGTATTGGTTTTATTGCACTTTTTGGCGTTGCCGTTTTGAATGGGATTGTATTAATTGCTTATTTTAATCGACTGCGTGACGAAGGTGAAGAAGATATTATTCAACGCATTTTGAATGGAACCGCCGCAAGATTAAGGCCTGTTCTTGCAACCGCTGCTGTTGCATCTCTAGGATTTCTTCCTATGGCTTTATCAACATCGGCGGGAAGTGAAGTACAAAAACCATTGGCCACCGTGGTTATTGGTGGCTTAATTTCTTCTACATTACTCACCTTGTTTGTTCTTCCTGTATTGTATTCTCTATTTATCAGAAGAAGGAAAATAAATATTGCTGCAAGTGTTACCGTTTTAATGATTCTTTTTTCTTTCAAATCGAATGCACAAGATGGCAATTCCCATATTAAATTTCCAGTTTCTTTAGACTCGGCAATAAGTATTTCATTACGAAATCATCCACTCCTTCATTCCGGTGAATTTGCTATAAAGCAACAGGAAGTATTAAACAAAACAGTTTACACCCTCGACCCATTGAGTTTAACATATACCGGAGGTCAAATAAATTCGAATGTTTATGATTACAATATTAGTGCAGGAACAGGGATAAAATCACCAAAAGAGATGTTGGCACAATCTCAATATCAGAAGCAAAAAATCATACTGGCACAAACTCAATTGAAAGTTACAAAAGCAACATTGATCAAAAACATAACATCTGCATACATGCAATTGCAGTATGGCCTTCAACTGTTAATTCTGATTGATTCATTGGAGGTCACATACGCTAATTTTTCAAAATTTGCAGATAAAAAATACAATCTTGGGGAAACGGGATTATTGGAGAAAGTGTCAGCGGAGAGTCAGCTAAAAGAAATTCAATTGAAGAAAAAAGAAGTTGAAGCTGATCTAATAATTTATCAAACTAATTTACAACAGTGGATGGGAACAAATCAATTTGTAATTGTTGAACCCGTTCAAAATTACTTGTTACCAATTCCTCAGCTTTCTGATACTTCTGTATTAAAAAGCAATCCCCTTTATCTTTTGCAAAAGCAAGAATTAAGTGTTTCCATTGCCAACTACTCGTTAGAGAAAGCAAAGTTTTATCCATCCTTCCAGTTTGGTTATTTCTCTCAGAGTTTAGATAAAGTAAAGAGCTTTAACGGATTTTCATTGGGAACTTCCATTCCGATTTTTAAAACAGGACAACTTGGTAGAACCAAATCGGCACAATTTGGAATGAAAGTTTCAGAAATGGAATTTCAGAATTTCCAGTTGAATCTGAACACCGCATACACCGAGGCTTTACAACAATTCAACAAATACAGTCAAAGCCTTAAATATTATCAAGAAGAAGGATTGAATTTAGCTTCGACACTTTATACTGTAGCCACTAAATCCTACCAAAGTGGCGATATAGGTTACACTGAATACATTCTAAATATCAGCCACGCTTTTGAAATCAGAAGTTCATATCTCTCAACCCTCAACAAATACAATCAGTCCATCATTATTCTCAATTTTCTAATGAACAAATAAAACCATGTATAATATTATAAAACACCGATATATATTAATTTTAGTGTCAATTTTCCTTGCCTCTTGTGGAAATGGGGCTACTGAAAAAAAGCCTGAAGTAGGTCATGAGGCTGAACATTCATCCGAGCTATCACTCACTAATGAGCAACAAAAAGCTATTGGATTGCAAACTGGTTACATTACCATGCGAAACCTCAAAACTGCACTAAAAGTTAACGGTAAACTAATGCTTCCTCCCCAGAATCAGGCACAGGTAAGTTTACTTATGGGCGGAATTGTAAAAGATATTTTGGTTCAGGAAGGAGCAATGGTTAGTAAAGGTCAAATACTTGCCAGCATTGAAAATACAGAGTTCATACAACTACAGCAAGATTACTTGCAAAGTAGTTCATCACTTATTTATTTAAAGGCAGAATTTGAACGACAACGAGAATTACAGAAGGAGAATATTAATGCATCCAAAACTTTTCAGAAAGCCGAAGCAGACTACAAACATGAGATCACAAATTTCAATTCATTAAAACAAAAGTTGAAACTTTATAATATTATTGCCGAAACACTAACTCCTGAAAGTATCCACGCTGCTTTTAATGTGATTGCGCCAATATCAGGAAATATCCATACCATTTCTATCAATATTGGGAAATACGCAGAGCCTAACAAACAACTATTTGATATTGTAGACAATCGTTTTCTTCATATTGATTTAACCATTTTTGAAAAAGATATTTCAAAGATTCATGAAGGTCAAAAACTAACCTTCACCGATGCCAATGATCCGAACCACCTGCATCAAGCCGCAATCTTCAGTATCAACAAAGCCTTTGAAGATGGACAGCAAGCAATCATTGCCCATGCCAAAATTGAAAACATAAGTGAAACGCTCTTACCAGGTATGTTTATTGAAGCGAGAATTAATATTGATGATAATAATACCGCCACCTTGCCTAATGAAGCCATTGTAAGCAATGGTAACGAACATTATGTATTTGTTGAACAAGAACCCAACAAATACAAACAAGTGCCTGTAAGAGTTGGAACAACTGATCAGGGTTTTACGGAAATAATTCCTTTGAAGGAAATCACTCTTCAACAGAAGATTGTAATTACAGGTGCCTATTATCTATTGAGTGAGTTAACGAAAGGGGAAGGTGAGCATAATGATTAAGTGTGAGCGATAATCTAAAATATTTTTAATAGAATTGACAATATGCCAGTTTCAGATTTGCAATAATTTGTACCCTATTTGTACCTCAATATCCCACAACCAAATGAAATCAAGCCTATTCACTTTCTGTATCGGAAAGTAATTCATCAAAAGAAGCCCCTAAGATAATCCTAACAAACCCTTATAAAGCCTTAATTTCAGGGCTTTTTTTATGTTCGTAAGTTTATCCCTTGTTGGATAGTTTATGCCCTCTTTTTGATTAAGTTTGTACCTTATTTGTACCTCATAACGCTTCAAATGTTTAGGGGGACTGACGTATTTACGTCCATGAATATGCTTGGTCATAGAAACATTAAAACGACTACGAACGATGCCCTTTCATCCTGAAACCCTGAAAATTCTAATTCACACAATGTGGATTTCTGGAAGCTCCCAATGAACTATTTATTTTGTTTATGTTTGCATAACAACTAAGTTTGTATGTATAGCGTTAAAAATATTTTGATGACAAACGGATAAATCCACACTAATAATTTTTGCGATGAAATCATTTTACCTCCTGGTTTTTATAACTTTTTTATTCTTTAATAAATCATTTTCACAATGGACTTCCCATGGTCCTTATGGTGGAGTGATACTCTGCAGTGAGCAGGTTGGCAATGATATTTTTATTGGAACCATAAGCGGAATTTACAAATCGACAGATGGCGGAAACACCTATTCGTTTCTAAATTCGAACCTGCCTTTAACTTTGGTTGACCAATTGTTTTTCGACGGCACAACCATGTATGCCGGTATTGACCAAAAAGGAGTTTACATTTCGTCCGACACCGGAAAGACCTGGGTGATATCTCAAACAGGAATGGGCATACCTTACCAATTTGATTATCCTTTCCTTAAAATAAATAACAAAGTATTTTCTTATAATGTATTGGGAACTTTTTATACTACGAACCATGGTTTAACCTGGACCGCCCTTACAATGCCTGTAAACATGAGTGGATATTTTCTTCCATTATTCAAAGCAGGGAATATTTTATTTAAGCAGGCGCTGAATAGCAGCCTGCATTCGTTATACCGTTCAACGGATGAGGGAGCGAACTGGGATATTGCCGACAGTGGGATGACGGATAATATAACGTTGCATATCTATCCTATTGCGGCAACCCTTTACGCGTTCAATAATAAGAAAGTATATACTTCTACTGATGGTGGAATGATATGGCATGCCATGACGAACAATAAATTTACGATGCCAAGCACCTATGATTTTCAGCCCGCCACATTGTGTTATAACGGCCAGAAATTTTTTGGGTGCCCAGGAGGAAATAGTTCATCCTATATGTGCAGCATTGCCCCGGGGGATACACAATGGACCATAGCAAATAATAACTTCTCCATTACAGGTTATACTTTTTGTATGTTTACTTATGGCTCAAAGGTTTTTGCCTGTAAAGAAGCAACACTCTATAATACAGTGAATAACGGGGCTTTATGGAGTATATTGAACAATACCGGTATCATGGCCATACAAATAAAATCAGTTTTTGCAGCAGGGAATAAAGTTTTTGCCGGAGAAGATGCTGTTATTTATAATTCGAATGATGCCGGGCAAACCTGGAATATAAGCGGCACTAAATTTCAGAATTATGTTCGCTGCTTTGAGAGCTTCAACAATATAATCTTTGCCGGTACAGAAGGCTATGGGATATATAAAACCACTGATTTTGGTGTGAACTGGAGTAACCCAGTATTAAGCAGTTCATACATTTATACCATTACAAATGACGGCACGAATATGTATGCCGGAGGAGGCGGAGGAGGCGGAGCAACCGTTTACAAATCAATTAATAGCGGTGCAGCGTGGACTGTTTTCTCCAGTGGATTGCCAAATGGGGCCGTGGCAGATTTGATGGTTTTGGGATCAAATGTTTACGCTGCTACAGGAGCAAATACCGCTACCGAGCTGGGCATTTATAAAACGGCAAGCACCGCAGCCGCATGGGTGAATAAAAAGACAGGGTTACCATTAGCTGCACCAGTTTCACTGGCTCATATTGGGAATATCATTTATACGGGTACCGAGGGACTTGGTGTTTACAAATCATCAGACTTTGCTGCGAATTGGATTCCCGAATATACCGGGATTGAAAAACGCAATGTTAGGGATCTCCTCGCTGTAGGCAACGATTTATATGCCGCCACAGATTCCGGCGTGTATGTTTTAAAAAGCGGAAACACAACCTGGCAAAATATTTCGGCCAATCTTCCTATTCAGGATATGAACCAGCTTTCATCCAACACCAATTATTTATATGCCTCCACCAACGGTGCAAGTATTTGGCAAATGCAAATCGGTCCTATCGGTATTCATGAGTTTAAAAAACCGGAGCAGGCAATTACGGTTTTTCCTAATCCTGCCACCGAAAAAATTACTATTTCCGGTTTTGAATTCTCGGTTGGGGATAAAATACATATTATTGATTTTAGTGGAAGAAAAGTTGAAGAACAAATAGTGATCAACCCTTCAAACATTGAAATACTAACTACACAAAACCTGAAGGAAGGAATTTATCTTCTGAAAATTATTACTGATGAAAATATACCGGCTCAAAAATTAATTATTAAGTAGTTCCGGCTTTCGTTGATAACTCGATGTGGACGACCAAATCCGGATATGGAAATCCACATTCCTTTATGCAAACGATTCAAAGCATATCAGCGGTTTGGTGTGCACGGTAAATACCACCCTGTATCCGCAATGGATGCCTGTGCCAATGGGGAATACCGTTGCCGTTACTTTGATCTTTAGTGGCTTGCCTAAAGACTGTAAAAGTATAGACTCCAGCGTATCGCCCGAATTTTTCTTTCGTATTAGCCGAAAAGTAATCCTACACATCGATAGTATAAAAAAAGTGAGCCCCAATTTTAATAGCCAATTGAAACTAAGTGCTACTAACCTCTCCGAAGCCGACGCCGTGGTAAGCAGAGAACGTGTTTCTGACTTTAAATCATGGCTCTACAGATAGTTATAATTAAATATCGAGTTCGGATTAAATTCATTTTAGCAAATTTAATTTTTAAAAGGATTATTTTCTTTTGATTTCATAGATATAAAAAAGAATACTCACCCAAATGTTTGCTAGATTAGCTCCTCTGTATGACGAGCGGAAGAGGCCAACGGATGACACAGATGAACCTTTATGTAGAGGGATATTTTTATAGTGGCGGTGCGTTAGAGAATGGCCCGTGGAATCTGCCTGTTATGGGTGGGTTAAATATTATTATTACTTTTGTTAAAATAATTATCATGAAAAAAGGAGGATATGTTTATATTCTTACGAATAAAAACAAAACTGTATTATACACCGGTGTTACAAACAGTATTAAAAAAAGAACATACCAACACAAGTTTGAAAGAGGATCAATATTTACAAGCAGGTATAATGTTACCAATCTAATTTACTATGACTTTCTACCAACAATTGTGGAAGCAATTGCAAGGGAGAAAGCGATTAAAAACATGTCAAGGGAGAAAAAAGAAAAATTGATAAATTCTTTCAATCCAACTTGGGATGATTTATATGAAATGATTCTAGATCAGGAATAGGCTTTTGTCCACTTTTTTGGGTACGGGCTCATGCACACAAGTAAGTTACCCTCACTGAAAGGAGCATCCGATTTAACCGTCATGCAGAGGGACATTTTTGTAGGGGCGGTGCGTTAGAAAATGGCCCGTGGCATCCGGTTCGGATTTTATTGACACGGCGAATAAAGGCAACGGATGCCACGGAGCACCTGCTCTTGCTTTGGCTTTTGCTCGCGCTCCTCTGCATGACGATCCTGATGAGCACCTGCTCTTGCTTTGGCTCTTG
>CANNQU010000056.1 GCA_947507965.1 Bacteroidota bacterium | reverse complement strand
AGGTATTGACCCTGTTGTATTGTCATCCAGACGAAGGAAGGATCTATTGTATTTCATCTTAAAAATCTTCTATCCAAGATTTAATGGCAGAGACAAGGGTTTCTTTGTTCTTACTTGACCAGCATTGGAAATTAAGCTTAACCCAGCACCATCAAATTCGGAATAACCCCAATAACCCAAGGAATCTACCCATCGATTCGGCATTTGTACTAAATATGAGTGAATTGCCTTACTTTTGCCCAAAAGCAACTATGTACCCTACCCTCTCTTATATTATTTACGACCTAACCGGCACGTATTATCCGCTCCCGTTTTTTACCTTTGGCATCATGATGGCACTGTCGTTTGCCGCTGCTTATATTGTTTTTATCAAAGAATTTAAGCGTAAAGAAAGGGAAGGAATAATACCTTCTGAACTTGTTATGAAAACTTTTGGCGCCTTACCATCGAAAACCGACACGATTATAAGCGCTTTAGTCGGTGGTATTATTGGTTTTAAAATTTTAGGACTTATACTTGACTATAGCCAACAAAACTCAGAAAACCCACAAGAATATATCCTGTCAATGCAAGGCAGTTATATTGGTTTTATCCTTGGATTGGGTGTTTCGCTGTATTTGTCATTTATTGAAACAAAGAGCATTAAAAAAGCCTATCCCGAGCCGATTACTAAAGAGATTGTGGTTCACCCGCATGAATTAATGGGTACTATTTTAATGGTTGCCGCCATTAGTGGTTTATTTGGTGCTAAACTATTTGACGCGATGGAACGATGGGATGATTTCGTTGCCCATCCGATATCCTCGCTGATGTCGTTTAGTGGACTTACCTTCTATGGAGGATTAATTTGCGGAGCCCTTGGCGTTATTTGGTACACCCGCAAACATAGCATTCCATTACTTCCACTCTTAGATATTGGAGCACCCGCCATGATGCTATCGTATGGAGTCGGACGTATCGGTTGTCAGCTCGCTGGCGATGGCGATTGGGGGCTCGTAAATATTGCACCTAAGCCAGGCTGGATGAGTTTTTTACCCGACTGGATGTGGGCCTTTGACTATCCACGAAATGTGGCACATGAAGGAGCTAAAGTTTTAGAAAATGTTCCCGGAACTTTTACCAATGCATTGGAGCAAACGGTATATCCAACACCTTTTTATGAGGCTATCGCAGGTATTATGTTGTTTGTATTTCTTTGGCAAATTCGAAAGAGCATAAAAATACCCGGTATGCTATGGGCAATTTATTTGATATTAAATGGTGCAGAACGTTTTTTAATTGAAAAGATACGGGTAAACTCAAAATACCATTTTGGCAATATCGCCATCACACAAGCCGAATTAATTTCAAGTATGTTATTTATTGTTGGCACGCTAATGTTGGCCTATTTATTGATTAAAAGAAAGAAATCAATCGCATTCGCAAGTAATGAGTAGGTTCGTTATTTTTAGTTTACTAATCATATTTCTCCTCGGTAATTTTGCTTCTAAGGCACAAATCGACACTGGAAGGTATAATGTATTACGTCGTCAAATTGTTGATGGCGATACCTTCTCGGTGGTGTATTTGCGTGAAGTGGAGAAAAAAGGCATGAAGAAGAAGCGAAGTGGTGATGATGAAAAAAGATTCGCCAAGCTCGTAAGGGATGTAAAGCGAGCATTGCCTTTCGCGAAACTTGCTGCATTTAGAATGCAATTAATTGAACAGAACTTAGCACAGATTACCGATGACGATACCAAGAAGGCGTATTTGAAGAAAGCTTATGCAGGGCTTAATAAGCAATTTGAGGATCAATTAAAAAACCTTACCATCGACCAAGGTAAAATACTGGTAAAACTCATATACCGTGAAACGGGCAAGACGACGTATCATATTATCAAGGAATATCAAGGTGGTGCAAAAGCATTTATGTGGAATAATTTCGGGAAAATATACGGACATAATTTAAAGGATGAATACGACCCCGCTGAGGAATATGAGATTGAATTTATTATTAAGAAACTAGGATTCGATTGAAATTTTTACCATGCGAATGCCTTGGCGCAAGTATCAAATAAAAAAAACTATCTTTTGATTACCTACCCTAATAGCAAAATAAATCTGGGACTCAAAGTTTTGGAGAAAAGAAAGGATGGATTTCATCATCTGGAATCGGTGTTTTTACCTGTGCCATGGTGTGATGCATTGGAGATTATAGAAAACAAAAAAGTAACCTCCGAGAAGGTTGTATTTAGTTCAAGCGGATTAACCATTGAAGGTGGCATAGATAATAATTTGTGCGTGAAGGCCTATCATTTATTAGATGCTGAATTTTCGTTACCACCAATAAAAATGCATCTTCATAAGATCATACCGATGGGTGCCGGACTAGGAGGAGGAAGCAGTGACGGCGCCTTTACATTGAAGCTTTTGAATGATTTATTTCATTTAAAGCTATCGACCACTCAACTTAAAAAACAGGCTGCAAAATTAGGAAGTGATTGCAGCTTCTTTATCCATAACACACCTTCTTTTGCTACCGGTAGAGGTGAGAAATTGAAGTCGATACGATTGCCGTTGTCAGGTGTGCACCTTGTTATTCTACATCCACCTATTCATATTAACACAACGGAGGCCTTTAAACACATCCTCCGATCGCCGTATCAATATAGCTTAACAGCATTACCTGATTGGAACCATAAGACATGGCAAAAAAGAATACAAAATGATTTTGAAGGCTATGCTTTTAGTCGTTACCCTTCCCTGCGAATACTAAAGGAGGAATTGTATCGAAAGGGAGCTTTCTACGCTAGTATGAGTGGCAGTGGCTCGGCAATATATGGGTTGTTCGATAGCAAAATAAAAATCGCAACGTCATGGAATAATTTATCGGTTTTTCAAACCACTTTATAACTTCGATTACCATTACTCCATTTCCTGCTGACTAAAAAGGCTGGCCATATAGAGCAGTAAAGCACAAAATGCAGCGCTATATACGATGGTAATATTTCCATTTCCTTTTGTAATATAAAACATAATACGACTTATAAAATCGTAAGAGAAAAAATCAGCAGGAAGTAAAGCTAAGTTGTCGTTCGCATAAAGCATTCCCAATCCGGTATTTACCACGATGGTAACCACCGGTGTAAGTATTGCTATTACGGTAACGTAGCTATCTTTGACCTTTTTTCGAGTTATAATCCCAAAAAAGAACATCCCTAATAGTGGAGCATAGGTATAGCTCGCTACCAACAATACATTATCGATGGCAGCGCCTTGCATGGCAGAGCATACCGTTACAATCAAAGCGAATAAAAACAAAGCAACAAAAGCATGAAGTAATTTACGTTTCCATTCCGGTTTCGATTCATCCCACTTTAAAAAATCAACGGCAAAAGAAGTCGTAATGGCTGTCATGGCATCGTCGCTACTGGAAAAGGTGGAAGCCGCAAAACCTAAAATAAATATAATACCCGCTACTACTCCAAAGGAATTGGTGGCTACCTCAAAAAACATACTATCGGTTTTACCAAGCGTAATATTATTTTTCACTAGGTAGAAGGAAAGCATGGCTCCAATGCAGAGTAAAACAAAATTCACAATGATGATAACCCAGCTGAAGGTAAGCAAATTTTTCTGTGCCTCCTTTAAACTCCTTGCACTCAAGCTTCTCTGCATCATGGCCTGATCTAACCCCGTCATGCCAACCGTTAAAAACACACCGGAAATAAAGAGTTCCACAAAACTATTCTTGCCTAAAAAACCATTCGGGAAGAAATCGGTGATGGACGATTTAACTAGCGATTGCGTAATATCTGACCACCCTTCTTGAATTAAATTTTTCACCATCACAAATGAAACAACCAACGTAAGCAGTAAAAGCGTGGTTTGAATGGTATCCGTCCAGATTATCGTTTTTATACCACCTTTAAAAGTGTATAAGTAAATCATGGTTAATATAATGAGTACGGTAAGCCAAAAAGGAAAAGCTCCAGTAATAACACCGTTAATATCGAGATGACCTGGGACTAACTTTAAAAACACAAAATGATGAAGTATTACGGCCATCAAACTCAAACGAATGGAAGCACCTAGGCTTCGAGACACCAAAAATAAAATGGAACCGGATATTTGAGAAGACTTCCCATATCGTAATTGCAAGTATTGATAGATAGACGTAACATTATATCGATAATAAATGGGTAAAAGTACATACGCAATAACAAAATAGCCAAAGGCAAAACCAAACACCGTTTGCATATATCCAAAGGAAGACGTCATTACTTTTCCGGTAACCGATAATAAGGATATACCGGAAATGCTTGTTCCTATTAAGCCGTAAACTAAAATATACCACGGAGATTGATGGTTGCCTAAATAAAATGAATTGTTATCGGCTTTACGAGAGGTATACCATGAAATTCCGAACAATAAAAGAAAGTACGCAATGAGCACGTAAAAGATGATGGCCGGGTCAAGTTGTGACATAGGTGAATCAAGAATTAAAAATCAGATTAAAGATGGCAAAGTAATTCATTTTAAAGTAAATACTCGGCCAATTCAAATAGAAATACGAGTTGATAACTTGAAGAAGTACACTAAAAAGTACTTAGATGAGCATACCCGCAATAGTAGCCGAAAGATAAGAAGCCAAGGTACCACATAATAATGCTTTCATACCTAACTTGGCCAAATCGCCACGACGTTCTGGAGCAAGTGCTCCAATGCCTCCAATTTGCATGCCCACACTACTAAAATTGGCAAACCCGCAGATGGCGAAACTAGCAATCATAAGTCCTTTTTCGGTTACGGGCTTAAGACCGTTATGTGTCATATTATCGAAGGCAATAAATTCATTTATGGTAAGTTTTTGCCCCATCAAAGTAGCCACTGTATTTAAATCTTCCATTGGAGTACCCATACACCAAGAAAGAGGGGTAAAAATTTTACCAAATATCCAGTCAAGGCTTAATTGTGGTAGATGAATGAAAAAGCCAAATTTTTGAAGTAAGAAATTAATCAAGGCAATTAAACCAATAAAGCCAATAAGCATGGCAATCACATTCACACTAATTTTCATTCCATCGCTCGCCCCGTGACTGATGGCATCAATGACATTACTATACGGCGTTTTCACTTCTAACTTAATCGAGCCCATGGTTTCACTTGTTTCCGTTTCAGGCATCACAATTTTGCTGATGACCAATGCTGCAGGAGCGGCCATGATACTGGCAGCTAACAAATACTCTGCCTTTGCACCAAAACTTACATACACCACCAATATACCACCGGCAATACACGCCAAGCTGCCACTCATACTTGCAAGCAACTCGCTTTTTGTCATCCCTTTTAAATACGGGCGAATCATAACCTGTGCTTCCACTTGCCCTACAAAGGCACTGGCAACATTACTTAAAGCCTCTGCCCCACTTACACGCATCACAAAATTCATGGCTTTAGCAACAACCGATATAACTTTCTGCATGATACCAAAATGATAGAAAATGGCAACAATGACGCACACTAAAATAATAGTGGCAAGCACACTAAATCCGAAAATAAAAGCACCGGGAGTAGCATAAGCAACGGCTCCACCGGCATGATTATCCGTCATTAATCCGCCATAAACAAAGGCAGCACCTTGTTTGGCAAATGCCTCAATATGGGTAATAATGCCCCCTAGCCATTGGAAAAACTTTTTTACTGGGCCTACCTTCAAAATTAACACGGCAATAATTAATTGAAGTGCCACGCCACTGGCTACCAAACGGTAGTTAATTTTTCTTTTGTTATCGGATACCAGCCAGGCGATACCAAAAATTACAGCGACTCCTATTAATCCTTGAAAACGATCCATAATCTATTTTTAATTTTGGTGCAAATTAGAAAAAATAATGACACGTATAAATTGATTCTGAAAGAATTATTTCAACGTTCACCAAAGATGCGGCTCCCTACACGCACCAAGGTACTACCCTCTTCTATCGCCATTTCATAATCATGGCTCATACCCATGCTGACCTCCAAAAACGGATGTTGTTCTGAACTAAACTCCTTTATTAATTTATCAGAGAACCGTTTCAACGACCTAAATTCACCTCTAATTTGTGCCCTGTCGTTGGTATTCGTTGCCATACCCATAACACCCAAGAGATGTACATTTTTTAGTGCTTTAAAGTCGTTATCCAGTAACAGGGCAAGCGCCTCCTCTTCATTCAAGCCAAACTTTGTTTCTTCCTTTGCGATATAAATTTGAAGCAAACAGTTGATGATGCGATTGCATTTTATTCCTTGCTTGTTAATTTCCTTTAATAAATCAAGGCTATCAACCGAGTGTATTAAGGTTACAAACGGCGCCAGATATTTAACTTTGTTACGTTGCAAATGCCCTACCAGATGCCATTCGATGTCTATTGGCAGCACGTTGTGCTTCTCTACTAACTCCTGTACTTTGTTTTCACCGAAAACCTTCTGTCCCAAATTATAGCATTCCATTATCTGTTGCCAAGTTTTTGTTTTACTAATAGCTACGAGTTTGGTACTTTTGCCTAATATTTCATTTATGCTATTTAAATTATCTTCTATACTCATTATACTAACGTTGTTTAACCATTGCAAAAATAGCAATGATAACAACACCTTCAAAAATTCTCTAGGGGATGAAAAAATGACGGCCCTGCTCACCGAGATTCATTTGGTGGAAGGATCAGTAATTCCAATGCTTTTAGAAGGCGATAGTGCCAATCAATACATTATCAATAATTACGAATACCTATTTAAAAAATACAATACAACCAACATCGAATTCAAGGAGACGATGGGGTATTACGTTCGGAATCCAAAACAATTCGATAAAGTTTACGAAAAGGTTATTGAAAATTTAAGTAAGATGCAGAGTGAAATAAAAAACTGATTGCATTACTTTAAACGCCCTTATGCTCTACCCGAAAAATATTGAAACTAAACTATCGTTCGACACGTTAAAAATGTTGTTGGAAAAGAAATGTTTAAGCACCATAGGCATCAACTATGTTCAAGCCATTCGTTTCAGCCAGGATTATGGGCAAATTCATCTTTGGCTTAGACAAGTGCATGAAATGAAAGCACTCTTACTATCGGACTTGCCACTCCCATTAGATACGATTCATGACCTGCAAAATGCATTACAAAAAGCAAAGACGCCCGGTAGTTTTATGAGTGAAGAGGAATTACATAAGCTTCGATTAACGCTATATACCTTAAAAAGCATCACCGACTATTTTACCAACAGAAAAGAGCATAATATTACCTTATACTCGATAGTATCGGACGTAACCTACGATGCCACCCTTGTAGCGAAGATTGATTTTATTTTGGATAAAGATGGCAATCTAAAGAAGAATGCCAGTAAAGCGTTAATCGATATTATTACTGCCATAAGCACCAAAGAAGCGATTGCCAGAAAACGGATCCAATCTATTTTTAAAAATGCAGAGAGCAACGGATGGCTTGCAAGTACTGGCATCACCTTGCGAGAAGGACGGATGGTGCTCCCTATCTTGGCAGAACACAAGCGTAAAATAAAAGGAATAACCCACGACGAAAGTGCCACTGGCCAGACGTTATTTATTGAGCCGGAAGAAATATTGGAAATCAATAACGAGATTAACGAATTGTATTTTGAACGACGAAGGGAAGTAACGAAGATTTTGATTCGGATGACCGATGAGCTAAGGCCTTCACTTCCGGCAATAAAAAATTATATCCAAAAATTAGGACTCATCGATTTTATCAGAGCCAAAGCCTTGCTAGCGATTGACCTTAAAGCTGAAATGCCTTTCTTACGAAAAGAGGCGATGATAAATTACAAAAATGCGTATCATCCTTTGCTTTATTTAGCACTTCAACGAGATCACAAAAAGGTAGTTCCAATGAGCTTGAACCTAAGCCGTGAAAACCGTATTTGTGTAATTTCAGGTCCCAATGCTGGAGGGAAATCGGTAAGCTTAAAAGTTATCGGATTACTTCAATACATGCTTCAATGTGGGCTTCTGGTATGCATGGACGCGCATAGTGAAGCGGGTATCTTCGATGATTTGTTTATTGATATAGGCGATGAGCAAAGCATAGAAAACGATTTAAGCACCTATAGCTCACACTTGAAAAACATGAAACATTTTGTAAATTTCAGTGGAAAAAAATCGTTGGTATTAATCGATGAATTATGCACCGGCACCGATCCACAATTTGGCGGTCCGATAGGAGAAGGCGTGCTAAGTGAAATTAACAATAACCTAAGTTATGGCGTAATTACCACCCATTTTAGCAATATTAAAACATTCGCCAACAACACCCAAGGTGTTTTTAATGCCTCTATGGGATTTGATACCGTAACATTACAACCGTTGTATCAATTGCAAGTAGGCAACCCGGGAAGCAGTTACTCTATAGAGATTGCACAAAAAATCGGGCTGAATAAAACAGTGGTCAATTACGCGAAAAGCAAATTAGATGCAAAACAGCAACGAGTAGAGCAACTATTAGTTGAGTTAGAAAAAGAGCGCGTTTACTTACAGAAATCAAAACAGGAAAACGCAAACAATGCCCAGGAACTCAAACGTGCTATTGAGGAGAACTTACAATTGAATAAAGAGCTAACCATCAACAAAAAGAAAATCATTTCAGAAGCTCAACTTCAAGCAAAAAAGCTAATTGAAAACACCAACCAACAAATTGAGGGAATCATTAAAGAGATTCGCGAATCGCAGGCCGATAAAGAACGTACCTTGCAGTTGCGAAAAAAACTAAAAGAGGAACATGCCGTATTAGAGCAGCAGATATTTACGAAAGATATAACTCAAAATACGGAATCAGAAAACATACAAATGGGTGATTTTGTGAAGATGAATGGAAAAACAGTAGTCGGAGAAGTGGTGAAAATACAGAATAAAAAGGCGACGATTGCCTTCGAAAATATTTATAGTACGGTGGCGCTTGCGGAGCTGGAAAAAGTAGAGAAGCCAGCCAAAGGCTTCACTTCTTCGGCCATCGATTTAACCTATAAAGCAGCCACCTTTAGTACGACCTTAGACATCCGAGGAGAGCGAGGCAGTGAGGCTTTAAACTTAACAGAAAAATTTATCGACGATGCCTTGCTTCTTGGTATCGATAATATAAAAATACTGCATGGTAAAGGAGATGGAATATTAAAAAACATCCTTTGGCAACTCTTTAAGAAGCATAAAAATATTGCAAAGTACGAGAGTGAGAAAGATGAATTTGGAGGTAGTGGAGTTACCGTGATAGCGTTAAAATAAAGCAAAAAAACGATCGTTACGTATTGAAAAGCAAGCGTTAAACATTCCCTATCCTACCTAGAAGCCATCTTCACTTTATATATAGTAGGCTAAGTGACGCGGCCTAATCATCATCTCTATTTAAGCTAAATTTATCAATTTTATTATACAGGTGACTACGTTGAATATCAATCTCCGAAGCTGTTTTAGCTACATTCCAATTATTTTTACGTAGCTTATCCTGAATAAATATTTTCTCCGTATGATCCTTAAAATCCTGAAACTTAATAAAATTGTCTAAAAGACCTTGCACCGTACTAGTACCACGGGTAGGATTGGTGTAAGTACGCACATCCAACTCCGTAATTCGAGGACCACAAAGAATAACAAATCGCTCGATAACATTTCGAAGTTCGCGAATATTACCACTCCAGTTAACTTTTTTCATTTCATCAAGCCCTTCCGGAGTGAATGCTTTTTTGGGTATTTTATTATCCTCGCAAGCTTCATTCAAAAAATTCTCGGCAAGTAATGGAAT
The DNA here is from genome assembly GCA_947507965.1 of Bacteroidota bacterium. GTDB lineage: Bacteria > Bacteroidota > Bacteroidia > UKL13-3 > UKL13-3 > CAINMV01. The sequence goes on along the minus strand of CANNQU010000056.1, from coordinate 9,471 downwards.
ATCGTCAACTCGCTCATTGAGCGAAGGCAGATGAATTAAAATCACACTGATACGATGGTATAAATCGAGACGGAAATTATTCTTTTCAATCTCAGAAATCAAATCTTTGTTGGTAGCGCATATTACCCTTACATTAACTTCAATATCCTTGTCACCGCCCACCCTTGTTATTTTATTTTCCTGTAATGCACGTAATACTTTCGCTTGTGCCGAAAGACTCATATCTCCTACTTCATCAAGAAACAAGGTGCCCCCATTGGCTTGTTCGAATTTTCCAATTCGTTGTTTTACCGCCGAAGTAAATGATCCTTTCTCATGGCCGAATAACTCACTTTCAATTAATTCACTTGGAATGGCAGCACAATTCACCTCAATTAATGGCCCTGAAGCCCGGTTGCTACGTTCATGAATCCATCGGGCCACCAATTCTTTACCGGTTCCATTTTGTCCGGTAATCATCACACGAGCATCGGTTGGAGCTACTTTCTCGATGGTATCATTGATTTTATTTATCGCCGACGACTCTCCTATAATCTCACGAGTTTTCGACACTTTACGCTTCAATACTTTGGTTTCCGACACCAAATTTGTTTTTTCGGTAGCGTTTCGTAGGGTAATAAGAAGTCGGTTTAAGTCGGGTGGTTTTTGCAAGAAATCATAAGCACCCTTACGTGTAGCATCTATCGCTGTTTCGGTAGTGCCATGCCCAGTAAGCATAATAACTGGCGTGTCGGGGTTTAACTCCTGCAGTTTTTGCAAAACTTCAATGCCATCCATTTTGGGCATCTTGATATCGCAGAGCACGACATCAAAGTCATTGGTGGCTGTAAATTTCTGAATGGCAGATGGACCGTCTTCTGCTTCTTCCGTTTCAAAACCTTCAAATTCCAGGATTTCTTTAAGCGTTGTGCGAATCGCTTTTTCGTCGTCAATGATGAGTACTTTTGGCATCGTTATTCTTGTTATCGTGATTTTAAAAAAAATGCAAATCAAATAAGCCGGGTTCTGTATAACATCTAAAATCAATCAGATGTCAAGCTATCATTTATCTTGGCTAAATATCACTATTTAGCTCCATCTGCCTACCCTTCGCTGCTACAACAGTTACGTTGTACAAAGCGAGCAACTTTTTACAGCGATTTATTTGGCTTTTCAACTCGTAAGGTTTGCCATAAATAATGTTACCATTACCTATCGTGAGCTTTTACCTCACGTTTTCACCTGTATTCTGTATTGCTACAAAATAGTTTATTTTCTGTGGCACTTTCTGTGATTATACCGTTTCCGAAATAACCCCTACCCGTTAGGTAGTACAATGCTCTATGTTGCCCGGACTTTCCTCTTCAATCGTTAAATTAAAGCGATAGCATGATTTGCAAGTTGTAAAAGTAATTAAAATTGGACATATATAAAATAAATCGTGTATAAATTTGTACACGTGACTACTATTAAATACTAATATTTGTAAACTATAATATACAATTCCATATTCGACATGAAAAAATTATTGATCGCGGTGTTAGCCTGCTCTTTTTTAGCCTCTTGTGTAAATCCAAGAAAGTTCGAAGATTTAAATACCTCATATACCAAAAACAAAGGCTATTTACGCGACTGTAGAGATAGCACCCTATTTTTGGTAGATGAAAACACCACCTTAAAAGTTGGGTATGAGAGTAAAGAAAAAAGGATTCTGCGTTTAATGTCGGATTCTACCGAAATGAATTTGGTATATAATAAACAAAAAAAACTGTACGACGATTTGAATTCACTTTATGAACAGCTTTTGAAACGTACAGAGAATGAAAACCAAAAGAATTTGGGGAGTTTAAAGGAGATGGAAGCGAGTTTAATGGAACGTGAACGGAAGCTTCATGCACAGGAAGAGGCCATGGTGAAGAAAGATATCGCCAATAAGGCATTACAAGCCGATTTAGAAAACAAACAGAAAGAACTTGAGGCAAATGAATTGGAGCTTGCCGAAAAAGTAAGTCGAGTAAAAGAACTCGAAGCAAGAATTGCCACGAAAGATTCGATTACCAATGCATTGAAGAAAAGCATCAGTGATGCACTAACGGGTTTTAATGATAATGATTTAACGGTAACCATTAGGGATGGTAAGGTTTATGTGAGTTTATCGGAACAGCTATTATTTGCTTCAGGAAGTACGGTGGTAGATAAAAAAGGGAAAGATGCCCTGGTGCAGCTGGGTAAGGTATTACAAAGCAAATCGGATATCAATATTTTAGTGGAAGGCCATACCGATGACGTACCGATGAATGGCGCCGTAATCAAGGACAATTGGGATTTAAGCGTACTTCGCGCTACCTCCATCACTAAAATTTTAGTTAACGATGGCGGCATCGATCCGATAAGAGTAATTGCCAGTGGAAGGAGTCAATATTTCCCTGTAGCCCAAGGAAAAACGGTGGAGGCACGTAAGAAAAATCGCCGAACAGAGATTGTGCTATCGCCTAAACTTGATGAGTTATACAAGCTGTTAAATCAGAAGTGATTTTTTGTAACAAATTCCTACATTCAACTTAACGTATTAACGTTAGGGGGCCTTTATTTTCTACTTTTTTCTTATCCGAGTTGGTGTAATTAATCTTGAAGAAATAAATCCCATCGGGGTATGAGTCTCCACCCCATTTGAAAAGGGGGTCGTTGCTTTCAAATATTTTTTGTCCCCATCGATTGAAAACAACCACCGTAAAACCGGAAATGTTTTTCACTTCGAGTTCAAAGAAATCATTCACCTGATCATTATTCGGAGTAAAAACATTGGGTATTAAAATTTCAGATGAGAGCGTATCAATACATGAATTCACCGAAATGGTTATGTTACTTTTCGAATAACATCCCGACAAATTAAAGCCGGTTACCGAATAGGTGATGCTGTTTTTCGCAGTTATAAACGGATCAGAAATAGTGGTGTCCGATATATTTACGTTTGGGCTCCATTGATACCGTATTGCTCCGTTAGCATGCAACTGCATTCTATCGCCTTCACAAAGTGAGGTATCATTTCCTGCTTGAACCATGGGGGGAGGAACAACTTGGATTCGAATGGTATCATATTTTACGCATGTTGTACCCGATGTTTTTACTACATAATAGGTGTTGGTAGATGGCCAAACCTTAGGAGAATCAATGGATGTATTATTAATGGCGATGGGCGGCGACCAGGCATAACCAATACCTCCAGTAACAAAAAGCTGTAAGGTGTCGCCATAGCAAATCGAAGTATCGGCCGTATGTTTAACATTGGGGTTGGGCAACACGGTTACCTTCACGGTGTCGTAGGCATAACTACACCCATCAAATGCTTTTACAAAATAGATGATGGTGGTATCGGGTGCTGCCTTAGGATTCCTACTATTCGGATTACTCAGGCTATTTACTGGCGTCCATTCGAAGCTTACTCCTTGATTCGCGTTTAACTGGACTGAATCGCCTTTACATAGGATGAGATCGGAGCCGATAGAGATGCTAAACTTCCTAAATACCGTTGGGCTTTCATTATAGATATAATTTAAGAGTGTGCATCCATTAGCTCCATTCGTAGCATAATTGGATGTATTATTACAGGCACTTGTAGAATTATAAACAATACCGGCATTGCCACCCAAGGTATCGAATATAATATTGAACGCCTTATTTTTGAAGCTGGTCGTTATTACACCGCCACCACCACCGCCACCCGGCCCAAAACATTCATTTTTCCCACTGTTATTCACCGATTGACCAAAGCCCCCTCTAACACTTGTAAAGACGCCACCATAAACAGAATCGGTTTTCATAATGATTACACCTCCTGCACCACCACCACTGCCTCCATCCTCAATACAAGTGGCCGTTACTTTTGAACCTTCCGAAAGGATACTATCATTATTGCATTTTATTATTTTCCCAATGATAAAGGCGATTCCGCCGCCTTCACCGGAGATCGAGCTATAATTATTATTCTCATGCCCACATCCACCTGAAGCACCCATGAAGATTCTATTTTTCGCCTTATTATGGTAATAGGTTGCAAGGCTTTCACCTCCGATACCAGGATAGTTACCGGGGCAGCTAGCGATATTTTTAATTCTTTGACCTCCATCTCCACCCATACCATAATTGGCACCTCCTCCCCCGCCGCTATTATGCTCATTACCACCACCACCGGCATTTATTGCTTTGCCCCTTCCACATTCAAATGCAGAAGTCAAAGCAAAGATACCTTCACCTTTTCGTCCGGCTAAATTGGAGGCCGATGTTGTAAAATACGAAGTATAAGGCAAGGGCAAACAATTTCCTGCATTTAACGGCGCACTTCCTCGGAAACCTTTGCCACTAACATCTATTTTCGATTGAATCCGGATGGTATCGGTAGCATATAAAACCAATACACCGCCCGTTTTGCCATTCCATGGCAGACAGGTTAAAAGGCATGTTGTATTAACATTTCGATAAGCCGGAAATTGAATTATCTGTAAAGCACTATTGAGGTCGTATAAATTAAGTAATCGAAGGCTGAAGGTAATTTGAGTGTCCCCTATCACATCATTTACCACATTGAATTCGTAATTACCGGCACTATTAATTGCGTTAAGCGTACCAAAAGAATTCGTATTACTTAAAAGTGCTGAAGCGCCATTCATCTGCATGATAACCACCCGGTCTCCTTTCTGCAATCCTTTGGATGACACGGTCATTGAATTCGTGCAGGTATCCAAATTTACGACGCTATAATATGAATTAATAATTCCACAAGCATTTTGTGAAAAAGCGGATGGAGTAATTAATCCCAATAGAAGAAAAAGTAAAATTCGACGCATGTTCAAGAGTTCACGAAGTTATCATTTTATAAGAAAAATTTAGGTAGCGATAGAAATGAACTTTTTAAATCAAAAAGAGTTAAAATTTCAAATGATGAACTCCATGTTTTTTCGCAAAAGCGATGATATCCATCGATGGTATCCATAAGGCTATGGCCAGTCGGGAAGAATTCGTTTTTGCAATGCCATCGGTTATGGTTGCAACATGCATCCCAAATATTTTCTCGTCGTTGGTAAATCCAGGACAGCCACTCGAACCGCCATACATTAAGGCATCCGTTTCATAAAAATCAAATACTTGATTGCCATGTGAATTAAGCTTTTGAAATGCTGAAATATAGGCTCCTTGAAACCTTTCCACTAAATTAAATGCCATCTGATGATTTCTTTCGGTAACATTCGCCAGGGGAAAACCCAATGATCCACAGTTGGTGCCGCTTTCAATAGGCAAACGATGAAAGGTAACACAGGTAGAATCGAGTGGATTAATAATTTCCAGCAAAGCAATATCACGGTCGAGATCTTCGGCTAGCAGTCGGGCAACATTCATCTGTTTACCAATATCGGGCGAACGAATCACCTCAATTCTTGCATGAACCGGTTTGGTTTTATCTCCTTCGATATGCAATACATGTGCCGCTGTGACACATATTCCGGGAGCAACCATAAAAGCCGTGCCATTTCCAAAATTAACTTGATTGTTTTCAATTGGCGACTGGCAAAGTACGCCATAGATTGTATTTCTTATATTTTTATTGGCTTGTTTAAACATTATTTTGCGTTGGTAAGATTTCAAAGATACCGAATCCAATTTTGCTTGGTTAAACGAATCTAAATTAACCGGCAAAAAACTTTCCAAAAGGCACTTTATTTAACACCAAAACGATCCCTAAAGAAATAATCAGACCAAGAGTGGCGGTTAATGGAACTCCTAAAAGAGGGGTAATTAGTCGGCTGCTGACACCAACCAAACCCAAAAGCCAAAGCACTAAGATATGCACCAAATAAATTCCATAACGGTGCTTACTAATGGTATTTTGAATCCGAGTGAATAACCTGTTTTCAATTCTACTATTCTTAACAAGTAAAAAGACCCCGCAAGCCAATAGCGCCACATTGGGGCTTATAAAGCTATAATATTCTTCTTTAAACACTCCAGCAAATAAAGAAGAGTAATAGGTTCCAAAAACAGTAATACCTGCCCCTACGAATAATAATACCATTGCAAATCGATTACTTTTTAACGTCTTAATAGAGAAATAGTACCCTAAAACAGGATATCCTAGAAAACAAATTAGGTAGGTGAAATAATTGGGATGATGATCGATATTGAGAAATAAAAATTGAACTAGAAGAAGGGAGAACCAACTCACCAGAACGAAAGAGAGGCTCGAATCGGTTAATTTGCGTAACCCCCATTTCAACCAAGGCAGTAAAAAATAGATACCTACAATTAAGTAAACATACCAGAAATGTATCGCAATGCCCTTGGTGACTTGAGAACCAACCCAAAAAAATAGTTCAACGTAAGAAGGGTTCCAACCATGATAAAATTTCGCTGAGGCATCATAACTAAGATATACCAATGCCCAAAATAAGAACGGTGGAATTAACCGTAAACCTCTTTTTTTGAAATAGGTTCCAATAGAATATTCGTTACGAAGAATCGTGGCACCCATGATCATTCCGAATACTGGAACGGAGAAACGAGCCATGCTATCGAATAAATTCCCAATCCACCAATCAAAAATGGGCTCCTTATTAAACGAATATAAAAGTGATCCGGAAGTATGAATTAGGATAACACCAAAAACGGCGATGACATTAAGGCGATCAATCCAAGATTCTCTCTTCCGGGATTCCATCGGTTAATTAAAACTTTATGATTAAGAAATCAGGAAAGCCAAGGCGAATATAAAGTATCGTTACCAAGGGCATCAATGAACTCTTGTTTTTCATGCTGTATTTTGAGGATACTTTTAAACGATTTCAAGAAATTACATTCTCACAAACTTCTCCGTATGGATTAATTCTAGTCCGTTGGTAATTTTAACAAAATATACTCCCGGAATAAGTTTTGAAATATTCACCTGTAATTCTTCTGCATTGTTCTTCCATATTTCACTCATCAAAACCCGACCATTGATATCGAAAAATTGAATCTTATACGCTGCGGCATTCCCAAATTCGCAGGTTAAATGCAAAACATTTTGTGCGGGATTAGGATAAATAGAGAAGGCCTGACTTTGGCTAGTAAGCATTCCAACCGAATTAATGGCCGAGATGGTATCCATAACACCTAAACTTGTATTCATATAAATACCACTCTTGGTCGTTTCTGGTTTTATGGCTTTTACCATAAAATAATTTAACCCGTTATACGGCCCGTTATCTGTAAATGTAAATACTCCAGAGCCAACAGCACCGACAAGAATGAATGGAGCCGTTTTCGATGGGGAACGATAAATGTCATAAGAGGTAACCAATGAATCCTTCGACTTGGTCCATTGCACGGTTACTTTAAGTTTATCGGGAGTACGGCTAAGTACAATATTCGTTACCGGTAATACCGGATTCATACGTAAGCTAGGGTCGCCCATTAATGAGATATAAACACATTTAGGATAAATATTATACGTGTAGGTTGGGTAATTATTTTGAGAACGAAGGATGCAATAACCCAAATTTTCACCCATCGCCATTTGATGATAAAAATTATATGGACGTCCACTCCAAGAGTTACTTAGCGCCCAACCTTTCGATGCTAAAGGGGCACGTAATATATTATTTTGCGCATCCCAATCACCGAAATAGCTACCAAAGAGCATCCCGAAATTATAGAGTAAGCTATCGGTTGCAAAATCTGAAGTAGTACCAATTCCACCGCACGAACTGTAGGATCCACCCCCACATCCATAAACAAACTGTGATGACTTTGTTTTTAAGGTGCTAAAAAAGGTATTCGAAGCAATCGAAAAAACCGAATCCCCGAACATCGGAGTAATCGATCTCCAGCCACTACTGGCAAAAGCTTCGCCCGCCATAAATCCGAAGTTATCGCTTATATATCCTTTTTTATCACCTACATTAATGCCCATTTTAAAAGCATGTGCCTTTTTTAAATATTGCTTCGTAAGTAACGTATCATTAAGGCTGAAAGCAGGCATATTGAAAAGATCTACCCGCCCTACCTGAAGTGTCACCGTATCCGGATAAAGGTAAGGGATATCAAATTTTCCATCGCCGGGTATATTATGATTCTGCACTCTTGAACCGGTAGCATCATTGAAGGTATTATCGGTCCATAAACTTTCATTCATCGATCCATAATAAAGGTCGCTTGGCCATGCTCCAACATGATCGGTATGACCATCGGGAGGATAAAAGTTGGCAAGGTCAAAACCACCGGAATACGGCACCGGTACATGCCCTAAAATATATACCGCCTTGACACTTTGTTTATCTGCATTGAAGTCGTTGAGTACGAGTTGTTTCACCGCTGTTACCGCATCGGTTCTGTTCACATCATGACGAATTACAACCCACCCATCGCCTCTCAAATCGGTTTCCAATAGTGCTATTTCGGCAGCCAGTGGTATCGAATAATTTTTATCGAGGAGTAAGATCATTTTACCCCGGTAAACGGGAAGCACCATATTTATACCGGCCAAAACATAACTCACCGCTTCCAATTTGGTTGTGCGTTTAATAACCATATATTCGTATGTTTTACCTACACTTACGGCAAGATCCTGATAGGTTTTAACCGTCTTGGCTACCTTGGTGATAGAATCCCATAAGTTGGCATTTTTCGCTTTTTTATAGATTGCAAAATAGGTTGACGTGGTATCGCCCGTCCAATTTAAGGTAATGGAAGGAGTACTTGGGCTGGCAACAGCGGTAAGGGATAAGGTGGGGTCTTTTGAGTTTTGAGCAAAAACAGAAAAAGTAAATAAAAACAAGAATAACAGTGTAAAATTTAGTTTCATTTTAAAATAGATTTCTTCAAATTAAAGGATAAAAACTTCAATAACCATAATAACAGGTATAATTATTTCTCCGGATGAACCATAAAATAATTCTACTGCAGTGCACCCTATCGGGCAATACCATAATTTATTAGAAAGAATTTAAACTAAACTTCACGCAACAAAAAAAGCCCTTCCTTTCGATAGGAAGAGCTTCTATAGTGTTAATGTGCGAAAATTAAGCTTCTAAGAAAGTAACAGGATTCGGTGATTTTACAGTTACTTTTTGCGTAGCTACTTTACGAGAGGTGATCTTGTTTTTAGCTACAACTTTATTTTTGCGGTCTTTACGTTTTAATCTTGTGGTTGCCATGAGAAATTCTAATTTGGCCGCGAATATACTGATAAAAATGAAAAACGAAAAATGAAAAATGGAATTTCTGATTAATGAATTAATGTTAAAGGGGTTATTCCGAATTTGATGTGCTGGGTTAAGCTTAATTTCCAATGCTGGTCAAGTAAGAACAAAGAAACCATTGTCTCTGCCATTAATCTTGGATAGAAGTTTTTTAAGATGAAATACAATAGATCCTTCCTTCGTCTGGATGACAATACAACAGGGTCAATACCTCCATTTTCCCGTCGCTTCATGAGTGAGTTGATGGTTGATGATGAGTGGT
>CANNQU010000055.1 GCA_947507965.1 Bacteroidota bacterium | reverse complement strand
TTGTCATCCAGACGAAGGAAGGATCTATTGTATTTCATCTTAAAAAACTTCTATCCAAGATTAATGGCAGAGACAAGGGTTTCTTTGTTCTTACTTGACCAGCATTGGAAATTAAGCTTAACCCAGCACATCAAATTCGGAATAACCCGAAATAAGATTTTGACATGAAAAAAGACCCCTTCCTTTTCACTTATCCAGTTTAACGGCTTAGTAGTTCCATGGCATTAGCCAACGCTGTTTCTGAAGGTTTTTCCCCACCCAGCATTTTGGCTATTTCTATGGGTCGTTCTTGTGTGGTCAGTTTTTTAATGTGGCTTACGGTAACATGGTTTTGTAACTCCTTGAAAACAAAATAATGATGCGTGCCTTTACTTGCGATTTGTGGTAAATGGGTTATGGCAAACACTTGGTGTTTAAGAGACATCTGTTGCATAATCATCGCTACTTTCAGAGCCACCTCACCACTGATACCCGAATCGATTTCATCAAAAATCAAAGTTGGAAGCAAGGTTGTTTGAGCCATCAGGTACTTAATACAAAGCATGAGTCGTGATAGTTCTCCTCCACTGGCCGCTTTATGAATGGGAGCGAGGGCACTGCCTTTGTTACCGGTAAATAGCAATTGTATTTTGTCGATCCCTGTTTCATTAAATGAATTTCCAGTGAGGGTATGTTCAAATTTAACAACGGCATTAACTAATCCTACTTGTAGCAGGAGCTGTTGTAAAGCCGAAATTATTTTTGGCATGGCCGCACTCCTTCTTTCACTGAGTACTTTAGAAGTATGTTGCAACTGATGCTCCAGCGTTTCAATCGTTTGTTTTATAGCGTAAATCTTTTCATCGAAACCCGTTATGTTTTGAATTCTATTTTCTAATTCAACATAAATTTTTATTAAGCTGGCGATGGATTGTACCTGATGTTTTTTCTGAAGATTGAAAACGGTTTGAAGTTTCTGATTGTAAAGCGCTATTTTTTCACCATCGGCAAAGGTCATTTCGGCAATATGTTGCAGGTCGTGTGCAATATCTTTTAGTTCAATTCCTGCCCCTTGTATTCGCTCCTGCAAAGAAGCAAGAGGGGTATGATACTTAGCTACTCCCGTCAGAAGCTGCCGTATTTCGTTCAATTGATCTAAAACATTTTGCTCTTGTTCCAACAAAATATTAGCGGCCGAAACGGCACTGCTTTTTATTTCTTCCGCGTGGTTTAATATCGCTATCTCTTGTTGAATCATTTCAATTTCTTCTTCGTTCAGTTGAGCCTCACGTAATTCATTATACTGGAATTGAAAATAATCCAGATCCTTCTTCATCTGTGATTCCTGCTCCATCAAAGATTGCAACTCCATCTGCAAAAGTCGATACTGACGATATTGCCCGAAAAACTCTTGCAATAAAATTTTATTAGAACAGTATGCATCAATAAAGCCAATTTGGTATTTCGCCGAATTTAATTGCAAGGTTTCGTGTTGCGAATGAATATCAACCAGTCGTGTACCAAGCTCTTTTAAATCAGCTAGTGATACCGGCGTATCATTGATAAAGGCTCGCGACTTGCCATTCTCACCTACTTCACGGCGGAGGATGGTTTGTGCATCATAGTCTAAATTTTTATCTTCAAAAAACGGTTTCAAATCGTAAAAGCCAATATTAAAGGTGCCTTCTATTACACATTTTTCTTTGTCGTTGAAGAGCTGTTTGCTTTCTGCACGTTCACCCAATATAAGGCCTAAAGCTCCCAGCAGGATCGACTTTCCAGCTCCGGTTTCACCCGTAATGACGGAAAACCCATCTTCAAAGTGGATATCTAAATCTTTGATTAAGATGTAATTTTTAATTTTTAAATGTAATAGCATACGTTTTTTAATTTTCAGGCCGGCCTATGATTTTCCCGTTTTTATAGTGTTCTTCTTCTACCTTCAAGCTTTGCTTTTGTTCTTCAGTGAGTGGTGTGTCACTCATGCCTTGCAAGGATGGTTGTCCGGCATTAACCCAACAGGTATACCAAATACTCCCCACCATTTTTATGGAGGCACATAACCTGCGCTCTACCATATTATTCATCATCTGATGGTATGCTTTGCTGTATTCTTCACTGTATGTTTTTATCATGGTGGCCCCCTTGGCTACTAAAGCATACTTTTTATTCTCCGGAAATCTCAGACTTAATTCCCGTTCGAAACCAAGTACGGTGTCTCTTGCATTGAAACTTTCTTTTACGGCTTTCCATACATGATAAAAAGGGCTATCTAAATATTCAGCAGTACCTACATAAAAATCATAGTTGGTATAAAACAACTCGGGTAGCCTACTCTCCCAAAATCCATGAATGCCTTTTTGGTTCGTCATCTGCCCATCATAATTTTCAGAGGTATGCAGCGGCACATGAGCGTCGGCGATATAATGTCCGATGTCGGCACTTAAACGTAAGATGCGTTCCTTATTTAAATCTTTAAACGCCTGCGTGAGCTCGCGTGTTTTCCAGTTCACAATCCAGGGTACGATACCATACGCTTTCAGGGTGTCTTCCGTGAATCTTTCCACCGCTTCTTTCCAAAATAGGGGCATCGTATCGAGAGGTAAAGTAAGTTCATAATGATCCAGGTCGATATAATGACGGGGCGCTTCGTTGGGATCGCTATAACGTCGTTTGTCGGGTGCCGTAGCTTGTTCTGTGATGAAATCAATATTCTGCTTGTAAAAGCCAATAATAGGCTCAGGCAGCGTAAATACAGCCAAGCGGTTTATTGTTTTATGCGCAAAAAAACCCCAAGCAGTGCAAAGGATTACCAGGATGAAGGCTCCGCAAAAAAACCAAATTTTATCTCTCATTTAGGAATGTAAAAATACAAGAATTGTATTTGATGAAAAGATTAATTATTGCTAAATTGCAATGAATCGACTTTGTTCGTGATACGATATCTGGATCTGGATTACCTTTTACCAGGTTGCCTTATCGTATTAAGGTCACATCACCCTTTCTATTGGTAACGACGCCTTTATAATCGGTAACTTTTAATTTATAATAGTAAACACCATCAGGTGATAATGTTGATTGATAACTCCCTCCCCACCAATTTCCGATTACTTTCGTTTCAAAAATTAATAATCCCCATCGGTTATAAATTTCCATTTCAATTTTATCGCACTTGGGGTTAACTCCACCAATCTCAAAGAAGTCGTTACGCCCGTCGTGATTGGGAGTGAACACATTGGGCACAAGTAATGATGTTGGTTTAAATTGATCAAAGTCGATTGCTTTTGTAACACTGTCGGAGCAAGTGAATTTGCGGTTGACGAACAATGTTAAATTAAATTTCCCTGTTGCGGAATAGATGTGGGTTGGGTTTTCTGTGATACTATCTAAAATTCCATCCCCAAAATCCCATAAAAAGGTAATTTGATTTTTGCTTTCATTTTTTAAGGTAATCGTATTATCGCAATAAGAAACTTTATAGCTAAAAGCAGCGGTTGAATTATCGAGCATCGTTACCTCGTCATAAGCCGTATCATATCGATTGCAGGTATTCGTGTCTACACTAATTAATCGAATTTTATATACGCCTGCTTTCGTATAGTTATGCGTTGGATTTTGCGTTGTATCGTCGGTTAAGCCGTCATTATCAAAATCCCAATAATAGTGAACTGCTTTACTACTACTATTCATAGAAACGAATTGTGGAATACAGGCAATTCTCGGTGTTGCTCTAAAATCGGCAATCACGGCAGTATGTAGCTGAAAGTCGAGTTTAAAGGCAGCATTACTGCACTCTCCACTAATATTATTTTTAAATTTCACCCCGGATGGCTGTGTTGGGAAATCGTTGAACCCCCCACAACTGGCACAAACTGCTCCATAGATGATGCCCCGCTTATCAAACCTACTGGTACCACCATCTACATGATCTAAGGAAGAGTCGCCGCCTAGAAAGGTCGTATACCTTACACCCCCACAATTGGGCTCAAAAACGATAAGATAAAAATCATTACCATCGGTAGATGCATAGGCCGGTGTGAAAGGAGTCGTTACCATAGGCATGCCAATGGTGCTCCCGGCATGGTCTATATTTAAATCGCTCCCCCAACCACAAACGTAAATTAAATCACAGTTGTCAACTAAAAATGCAGTTGGCGAAATATTCGGATCGGGGTTTGTACCTCCACGATCACTCCCAAAAATCGTAGAAAAATCTTTTTTACTTAATAAGCTATCGAGCTTTATAATAAATTGCCCACTTTTACTATTACTATATTTACTCGACGTAACGGGGAAGTTGCCTTCTGTTTGGCCGGTAGCAAAAAGATTCCCCCTTCTATCGATTTCAATAAAATATGTTTGATCGTACTTGTTTGTGCCTATATAGGTTGCCGATACTATATTTTTTCCATCGTTATCAATTCGTGCAATGAAACCGTCAATACTATCAATCAAACGGCCACTCGATAACTTCGTTTTTTGATATGCATCGGCTGTCGTCGGAAAATCATTACTCGAAGTTCCGCCGCATACATATACGGTATTGTTCTTGTTTAAATCGATGGAGTAAACGGCATCTTCGCCACTACCCCCAATATAGGAACTCCAAAATATTTTGGATAAGTTAGAATCTATTTTAAATACAACCCCATCGAACGTTCCTTTCAGGGTCGATTGAAATGGATTTTTCAATGGAAAGTTAGTCGATTCAGTAATCGAGCCAACATAATAATTATTGTCTTTGTCAGCAATTAAATCTCCCCTAAATTCATCAGCATAATTATAAACCAAACTACTATTATTGCCGTTATAGGATACGCCATCGAACTTGTTTCCACCCACAAAAGTAGAGGCCATAAATACACCCCCCGAATTAAATTTAGTGAGAATGATATCTGTTTTATCCTTAATAAGGCCATCATTAAGCAGGGTATCGAAGGCTGATGTACTATGTGGATAGTTCTTTGAAAAAGTGGAACCCATTACAATCAGGTTATCATTATAATCGACTAATAAACTATGAGGATACTCATTGTCATTTCCCCCCAAATAGGTTGCATAAAGCAACGTGGTGCCCGAAGGGTTATACTTACTGATGGTTATATCCCAGCCAGTATTACCATTGTCAACACCTCTAAAAGAGTATCTTGAATTCCCCCCTTGAAAAGTATCTCGAAATGACCCACTGGTGGCTGGATAGCCATTGGCTCCGGTTATTCCGGCACTATATAAATTCTCTTTACTGTCGAATGCGGCGGTAAATCCAAAATTATCTACCGTGCTTCCGGAGTACGTTGCAAATACAATAACAGGGTCAATAATGAGCGTCACCGAAGGGTCAAATACAGCCGTTTGAAAACTAATATCCATCCCCTTTAGAACAAACATACAAGGTACCTGAACCATTCGATCCTTAATTATTTGGTAGGCATACGGTTCAGCTTCCATCAATTCATTGACAGAAGTGCGTATTTTGAGTTTGCCGTTTTCTAGTCGTAATTCACAGCCTTCATAATGCATTATTATTTTGTGGTAGTCGGCACCGGGGTTAACAATAAAATTATATTTTAGTGTATTTCCGGCACTAAAAATTTCATAGTTAATAGAAGGATATACGTTATGGTAAACCAGTTTATTGTATAAGGGAACCTTGCTTCTCCATTTTTCTGGCTTGTTTCCTAAATAATAATTATGATAAGTTTCTTGTTTCTCTTCTTCTGAAATCGTTATTTCTTCATTTGCGTTCTTAAAGTTCATTTGGTACGAATGGAAGTTGGCGACAATATCCTTGTCTCCTCCTGCCCTAAAATAGTTGTGCATCTGATCGTGCAATGCCATAGCGCTTTCTTTACTTATGAAGTTATAGGTGATCCCTTTTTGTTCTAAAAAAATAGCGCCTTGAGGTACATTTGTTTTATACAAAAAGGGCTCTTGCCATTGCCCCATATTTTTTACGAAGGAAAGGGTCGAAGCGGGGTGAGGTCGCATCATCTTTTTTTGCGCTTGCAAGGATACAAGGCAAAAGCAAGCTACTATGGTAGCCGCGAAATTATAAAATGTGCGCACACGATTCACCCTTGTTTATGTATAAGTACAAATATAATGAAAATGGTTGCAACCATTTTGTTAATGTCGCAGGGGTGTATTGAAGATGCCATTGTTTAGAATAGCATTTACGCCGCTATTTGGCGTAATTTACAGAACGCTTTTCGCGTATTACGGTTACTTTTATTTGTCCGGGATACGTCATGTCGGTTTGAATTTTATGAGCAATATTTAAACTCATTACATCTGCTTCGGCATCCGTAACTCTTTCAGCCTCAACAATTACTCGTAACTCACGGCCAGCCTGAATAGCGTAGGCATTAATAACCCCGTTATTACTCCGTGCTACTTTTTCCAGGTCACCCAAACGTTTGAGATATTGTTCGGTGTCTTCTCTACGCGCTCCCGGACGGGCACCCGATATGGAGTCGCAGGCCTGAACAATGGGTGAGATGATATCGGTCATCTCTATTTCATCATGGTGTGCACCAATGGCATTGCAAATAATAGGGTGTTCTTTGCATCGTTCGGCAATTTTCATTCCCAATAAGGCATGCGGCATTTCCGGATCCTCTTCACTTACCTTGCCAATATCATGAAGCAATCCGGCACGTTTGGCGAGTTTTACGTTTAATCCTAAGTCGGCAGCCATAATTGCACATAGGTTGGCTACCTCACGACTGTGTTGTAATAAATTTTGACCATAACTACTTCGATAGCGCATTTTACCCACCAATCGAATAATTTCCGGATGTAAGCCATGAATACCTAGGTCGATGGCGGTGCGTTTTCCCAATTCAGCAATTTCTTCTTCCAGGTCGCGTTTGGTTTTCTTTACCACCTCCTCCACCCTTGCCGGGTGGATACGCCCATCTTGTACAAGACGGTGCAAACTTAAACGGGCAATTTCCCGACGATAGGGGTCGAAACAGGATAGGATAATAGCTTCAGGTGTATCGTCAACAATAAATTCAACACCGGTTTCAGCTTCTAAGGCACGTATATTTCGTCCTTCACGGCCAATAATTCGGCCCTTAATTTCATCACTCTCGATATGAAATACAGAAATTGAATTCTCTATTGCATGTTCTGAGGCAGTACGCTGTAT
The DNA here is from genome assembly GCA_947507965.1 of Bacteroidota bacterium. Lineage (GTDB taxonomy): Bacteria > Bacteroidota > Bacteroidia > UKL13-3 > UKL13-3 > CAINMV01. The sequence goes on along the minus strand of CANNQU010000055.1, from coordinate 13,072 downwards.
GGTTTGAACGATGATCTTTTTTGCATCTTTAGAAGCATTCAATTTCGCTTCGTCGGCAATATCCTTAATCTGATTGGCTGCCTGTGCACGAGCTTCGTCTTTTAGGCTTTCTATTAATTGCAATTTTGCTTGTTCGGCGGTGAGGCCTGCCATAACCTCCAATTGTTTTATTTGTTGGCTATGATGTTTTTGCAGATCGTCATGCTTCACCTTATTAATTTCTAGTTGTATGGTGAGGTCTTTTTTTAGTTTTTCTAATTCAGCTTCTTTATGACCTAAATTGTCCATCTTCTGTTTCAAGCCCTGCTCCAAACCTTTGGTCCGCTGCTCGCTTTGAACCAATTGGCTGTTACGTTTTACTACGTCTCGTTCATTTTCCTCCCGAAGCTTTAGTATTTCCTCCTTAGCTTCAATAATCTTGTTTTTCTTAGAAACATCGGCTAGCGCTTCGCCTTCCTGTATTATTCTTTTCTTTTCCGCTTGAGCCGAGCTTCTGTTTCTTTTGTTACGGGCACCGTTTATTAATATGGTAATAAACGTACCTAAAATTCCTCCTACTAGCAATGCTACTAGAGCATATAATATCATGTCGTCCATAATGGGTTTACCTTTTTAAAAGGCATTTCGTAATTAAATTTAAAACTACGCGAGGAATGGGTGTGTGTAAACTAAGCTACTAGATATTTTCAGCCGATTGTAGTGCAAAATGCAGAGCATCGATTTCGGTTTGGGCCTGATGCCACTCCTGGGTCGATTTTTGTAATTGACTATTTAATGTGGCAAACTCCAAAGCGCACATAGCCAAGGCATCTTTAACATCTACTTTAAACTGTTGCTGATGTTGTTGTATCTTTTGATTTATCGATTCGGCGGCTTGCAGCACCTCGTCATGGGTATTCTCATCCACCGTAAGTGGAAACTCTCTTCCTGCAATGATGACTTTTAGGGTGGCCACGTTCAATAATAAATCAACTTTTAATTTAGCTGCTTAATTTAGCAATACATCGGTCAACTTCTTTTATCATCTCATTTAACTTCTGCCTTAACTCAATATTTGAAGTTACCGAATTCCCTTCTATCGCTTCTGCAAGTTTAACGATTTTATTCTGTTCTTCTATGTTTTTTAATTTATCGGTTTCAATTTCCAGTTTTTTTGAATATTGGGCGATGATTTCGATATAGCTATGAATTTGATTTTCAAGCACCGAATTGTTTGCCTGACTGGCTTGTAGCTCAGTATAAAGAAAATGGCTTTTATCGTCGTTCTCTCCGGATCCTTGATTTGTTGCTTCGGCAATTTTGATAGGTCTGGTATGCTCCGTGTCGGCATACGTTTTTCTCATCAGCTCCTTCTCAAATTCTAGGTTGGCAATTTGAGCGGTCAATTGCTCCAACCGGGTTTTAAGAAAATCGCTTTCATGGGGTGCCGGGGGTAAAGCAAGAAGCGCTTCCATCTCGCCCAAAGTATCCTGAAAAACAGTGATTTCCTGTTGTTTCTCTTCATTACTTTGCTCAAGTAGGGTTATGTTTTCCTGAAGTTTCCTATTTTCAATGCCAAGCTTTTCTGTTTGGTTTTCTTTATGTGAGATTTTACTGTGAAGCTCCGATATTTGACTTTGATATCTTTCTTTTAACTGAATCACCTCTTTTTCTAAACTGTTTTTTTGCTGAGTGGTATTATTAGCCATTGCTTGCTCTTCCACCAAGGTAACTTTAGCATTCTGCAAATTAGTCTGTAACTCAGCATTAAGTAGCTGGGAGGCTTGTAATTGTTCTTTTAGGTCTTCACCAATGGCTAGAAGTTGTTCCTGCTCTTTCTCGGCACCAAAATGAAGGCTTAGCTGCTGCTCTTCTCTTAATCGTAATGCATTTAATTCGTTGCTTAACGTTTGATATTGCGTTTTTAAACGGGCATTTTCAGAGGATAAATCCTTTTCTTTCTCCTTTTGAAGTTCATGTTTTTGCTCCCAAGTGCCAATCTCTGTTTTTAAGTTGCTTATGGCACTATTTAGGGCCTCATTTTTTTTTGCATTCTCTGTGCCCTGCTCAATTAATTTCTTTTGTACATCGGTAGCTTCCTTATACAAGTTTTCCCAGTTTTGTGCTTGACTTTTAAGTTGTTGTTGTTGCTTAATAATTTTGGCAACACGTAAGTTTATATCTTGTATTTTTTCTATAAAGGCCATCTTGCGAGAAGTTTTTTGTCAATTCAGAATTAAAGTAACATAAAGCACAAAAATAGAAACTATCAAAGTAAGAGTGGAGATGCTATTTATGCACACTAAAAGGTTAATATGGATGTTAGAAGGATATTTTAGACGGCGTAATTTACTCATTAAACCAACGATTCATTTCCGCATCGTTAAAACAAGAAGCCACAAACACGGGCTTTCTAATTAAAAAAGGTAAAACAGGGGGTCTCCTAATTATCAACCTTAATTTGCTCCAATCCATGCCATTAATCCTACACCAATCTTCAAGGCTTCTTCCTCGATATCAAAAGTAGCCGTATGCACCGAAGAGGTTATTCCACGGGATTCATTGCGTGTACCTAATCGGTAAAAGCAACTAGGCACGGCTTGCGAATAGTAGGCGAAGTCTTCCGCTGCCATCCAAATATCTAAATCGATAACATTTTCAGCACCTAAATATTGCTGAGCCAGAGATTTGTTTTTTGCTGTTAAGGCCTCATCATTGTATAAGAAAGGATAGCCTTTTCGAATTTCAAAATCACAGGTGCCCCCCATCGCTTTTGCTAAGTCCTCTGCCATTTGTTTCATTCTCACATGCGCCTCATCTCTCCACTTCTCATCGAGGGTTCTAAAGGTTCCCTCCAAGGTAACTTCGTTGGGTATTACATTGGTGGCACCATTGGCAATTACTTTCCCGAAGCTTAGCACACTTGGTATAATAGGATTGGCAATGCGGCTAACAATTTGTTGAAGTGCCACAATGATATGCGAAGTAATAAGCACCGGGTCAATATTATATTGTGGCATGGCTCCATGCCCTCCTTTACCTTTTACCGTAACATATAATTCATCGGTAGAAGCCATATATAAGCCACTGCGAAACCCTACTTTTCCAGCAGGTAACTGTGGCATCACATGCTGCCCGTTCATGTATTTCACATCAGGATTTTTAAGCACGCCATCTTTTATCATCAGGCTGGCACCTCCTGGAAGTTTCTCTTCAGCAGGTTGAAAAATTAATTTAATGGTTCCTTCCCATTCGTCCTTTAATTCATTCAATATTTGTGCAGCACCTAATAATGAAGACGTATGCACATCATGCCCACAAGCGTGCATCACACCATCGTTCATTGATTTATAAATAACATCATTGACTTCATGGATGGGTAAGGCATCCATATCGGCACGTAAGGCACGTGTTTTACTTTGAGGGTTTTTCCCTTCAATAATCCCGACTACCCCAAAGCCTCCAATATTTTTTTCATGCACGATGCCTAACGCAGTTAAACGATCACTTACGAAAGCGGCCGTTTTTTCCTCAAAGTAAGAAAGTTCGGGGTGGCTATGCAAGTGCCTGCGATAAGCTACCACCTCGTCGAAAATTTCATGACTACGCTTTTGTATTTTACTTTTTAAATCCATAAAACCAGGTTGATATATTAATTTACCAATTCATCAATAGTTTGTTGCGCAACACTATGATAACCAGGACGTGCATACGTGTAAACCTTCTGAGCAAAGGCCTTTCCTTCCGCTGTTTTTACCAAAGATTTATAGAGCGGTACAATAAACTTCCTTCTACCTACATTAAGTAGAAATATTTCTAACTGTGCTTCAGCCGGCAAGTAGTTACTGGCAATGGTATGTTGAAACCAGTCGCACAAAATTTCACAGTTGCCGCTTGGGGTGAAATGAAATTTTTTATCAAGTTCAGCTATTTGAGCTTTCGTTAATCCTTCGGGTAAGTTTCGTAGGAAATGTAGCCATTCATGCGTGCTCCAGCCTTTTGTATCCAGATCTTTTGCTAACGTGCCGGCTAAAAAATCTTTCGCTTGTGTTGATGCTTTTTCAAGTAAGGTGCTCTTCACCCGAAAGGTATTGGCTGGAATCCCAGGTCCGTAAATCCATTTTTCTAATTGTATTTTATTTGATATGGCAGTATCGCCTTGAATTAAATTCTCATTGAAATAAGCGATGAATTTTTCAGTCGTCATGCTTTGAAACGCATGTTCAGTAAAATATTTTTTAACAAATACATCCATCTTCTCTCTACCCACCACACTTTCAACCGTCTTTAAAAAGAATTGTCCTTTGATGTAGGCTATCTCATTCATGCCATCGTCAGGATCGCGGTCTTTAAGCGATAGAAATAAATGCGTGTCGATACTCGTTTCTCCCAACTCTTTTACGGTTTCTTGTAGCTCATTAAAACCTAATTCATCAAGCATGTCTGCATAATCTCTACCGTATAGTTTTTCCATAATACGGTTTTCAAAGTACATGGTAAATCCTTCATTCAGCCAGAAATCATTCCAAGTGGCATTGGTAACCAAGTTACCACTCCAACTGTGTGCTAACTCATGAGCAACGAGAGCAACCAAACTTCTATCGCCAGCAATAATGGTAGGTGTGGCAAAGGTTAAACGTGGATTTTCCATCCCACCAAAAGGAAAAGAAGGGGGTAATACAATCACATCATAACGCCCCCATGCATATTCGCCATAAAGTGCACTTGCTGCATTTACCATTTTCTGCATATCATCAAACTCATAGATACTCCGTTCCATCATCACCGGTTCAGCATAAACTCCGGTGTTAATGCCTAAGGAGTGGAAGCGAACATCGCCCACGGCTAATGCCATTAAATAACTTGAAACCGGTTGAGGCATGTTAAAATGATAGGTACCATCTTTATGCAATAGGGTATCATTTTCGGCACTCATTAAAGCCATTAAGGAGTGCGGGCAGGTAATATCAGCACTATACGTAAATTTTACTCCCGGGCCGTCTTGGCAAGGCACCCATGTTCGTGCCAATATGGCCTGCGATTGCGAAAACATAAATGGAAATTGTTTCCCTGCCGTTTGCTCTGCTGTAAGCCACATGAGTGCGGCAGCCGTTGGAGATGTTTTGTAGTAAACCGTTACGACCGAAGTGTTTTTTTCGACGTCGATGGTAAGCGCCTTCCCCAAAAGTGGGTTGTTTTCTCCGAAAGAAAATGTTGTTTCTTGCTCCTCTTCCCCTTGCGTTATTTTAGAAATATCCAAATCGCGAGTGTCTAGTGTTAAATGAGAGGTACCCGTGATATTTTTAAAATTTATTCTTGCAAAACCTTCCAGAATATGCTTCTCGAAGTTTACCTCAAGATTAAGATGTATATGTGTTATTACCGCCTCCTCCGGCTTTGCGAAGGAGTGAACATCGGAGACAGGGGTTATCATCTGGGTATTATTTGTTGTTGACATAGTGCAGCTAGAAATAAGGGTTATAAAAATAAAAACAAGGGAATTAAATTTTAACATTCTGAAAATTCATATAAAAAAAGTTGATTTTTTTTAATGAGCATGGTGATTAATAAAACGAGCCGCAAATTAAAGTTTTTTTACATGAATCGAGTTTTTCCAAATTAAATTAGTGTACATTATTTAAGGAGAATATCATTTCATGGCGAAAAAAGTGATTTTAATGTTGAAAATTTACAAATCTTAACTTTGGTTATGTACAAATTGATACTAAATTTGCACGGTATGTTTCACACTTTTACTTCTACCTTATCAATGATTAAAAAGAATGTAGTCATCTTTTTTGTGTTGGGCACTTGCTACTCGTACTCTCAGAATAGCACCAATCCAACACCTCCCGACAGCTTAACCAACTATTCAACAACAAGCTATAACGACAGTAACTCCCAGGGAGGAGAAGCAACGATGCCAGTGACGAAACCATATATTCGTCTTAAAGTAACCAATATAGACACGATCACCAACCTTATTACCTACAAAGAAATAGTCGAACAAGAAGAATCTCAGGAAGATTCACTTTATATCAGATGCCTGAAATTACTCAAGAGGAAATTTGGAGTCTATGGTAAATTAATTACGGTAAATAAGCCGAATGAAAAAATATTGGCAACCCTTGAAATGCCAGTTTACAGCAGACCCAACAACTTTACTAAAACCCCAAGTGGAACGATCGATTTCACTTTTATTTTCGATATAAAATCGGGCAGATATCGATACCGTATTGATAATATTCGCCATTTGCCACCGGCAAACTCCTTAAACCCTGTTCCTCGCCCTGTTTATTTAGAGTATTATTTGGAATCTAAAACCAATATAAAAGGCACTGACCTTATTTTGAAAGGGGCCGATGAAGAAATTACGAAGTTCATTGCTGAATTAAAGAAACGCTTACAAGATCCTAAACAATGGGATGATGAAGATTGGTAGACTGCATAAGGCTTAAAAAGAGTAAGTCTTAAAATGAAGTAGTGTCTACCTCTCTTTTGTTAAACATCGAAGTTCTTTATATTTTAGCCATGTTTCAATGGCTGTAAATTTGCAAATCATAAAGCCGTTTCTTCCATCTAAAAAGCCAAGATGAAGCACATAGTTCCGCAAAAACTTGCTTAATGTTTTGACATAAGTCATGATCAATGAAATTTTTTTTCCACCGTTATGCATTTCTTTAGCTGAAATTTTTGCATATCGTATGGTTCGTTCTCTATGCTCTTCAATGGTGTAATAACTGTAGTGTAGTATATTTCCTTTTAAATGTATAATGCTTGAATTGGAATCGTGCATTTCAAACTTATCGTGAGGATTTATTCCACCCCATTTCCCTTTTCTACTGTCCCATAGCCGCAATTTGGTGTCGGGGTACCAGCCGCTGTGTTTTATCCATTGTCCACAATAATTGGTAAGTCGATTCATGCAATATCCCGAGGCTTCAAAATTATTTTTAATTGCTACAATTTGTGATTTTAAGGTTTCATCAAGACATTCATCGGCATCGAGGCTTAATATATAAGGATAGGTGGCTTGTGTAATCGCATAGTTCTTTTGTTGGATATGACCTTCGAAGGTATGGTTTACCACTCGGGCATTTAATTTTTCGCAAATACTTTTGGTGCCATCAGTACTGTTGGAATCAACCACCACGACCTCCTCAACAATACCCAATAAGGAGTTTAGGCATCGAGCGATATTTTTTTCTTCGTTATACGTGATGATGACAGCAGATATTTTTATCATTGAAATTCGATGAAATACATTAATGCCAATTCATATCCGTTAATGCCAAGGCCGATAATACTCCCTTCGCACGCTTTCGCTATTAATGAGGAATGCCTGAACTCCTCTCTATTCAAAATATTACTGATGTGTACCTCGATGACCTTGCTTGAAATAGAGGTAATGCAATCGGCTATCGCTACGGAGGTATGAGTGTAAGCTCCGGCGTTTAAAATGATGCCGTCGCTTAAAAAGCCGGTTTCCTGTAGTTGGTTTATTAGTTCTCCTTCCACATTGCTTTGGTAATAGGTGAAATTTATTGCCGGATATTTTTGTATTAATTTTTCCAAATATTCTTCAAAGTAAATTTCTCCGTAGATTTCAGGTTGTCTTCTTCCAACTAAATTTAAATTGGGACCGTTGATAATGCAAATATTCATTTTGTAACATTACAATTTTAAAAATTAATGGGTTGATTATATTGAGTTATATGTTTTGCAAAGTAGCTAAAAAGGGCGATTTTTTCGCACATTTTTCCCAGTAAAGATACGAACTATTTTTATAGTGTAAATAGTGAGACAAATGCAGTAACTAAATTTGACTTGTAAGATACCCTTCAGACCTAACTACTATATTATTGTAAAGCAAATATGAGTTAACAAGTAGAATTTAAATAATTATTTTTCCCCTTACACTGAATTCCCCAATATTGAGATTCACCTTTCGGCTTAGCATACACATCTATGCCTGATTGTGGTTGCCCCTCTCTTCCGTTCTTTTTAATGCTGTATGGGCAGTTCCATACTTCGCTAAATAACTTTTACAAAGCCACGCAGTTGCCGATGCTATTTTAGACCGTTTAGTTCACGACATGCAACGCATCGAATTATGGGGGGAATCGCTTCGGAAAAAGTCTACTAAAAATGAACTAGAAATAACTTAATTTTACAATCACTAAATGCAACCTTTTTTTACAACAAAAAATCATTCAACTTTTGGTGGTCAGTTTGCACCGAAAACAGATGGTCAGTGGCGACCGAAAAAAGGTAGTCAATTTCATCGGAATTTCCATGTTGGAGATCACATCATTGATGGTAATTTTTTTTAAGTCCTAATGTATGAATTTAATTAACTTAAACCATATAATTTTTGTAAAATGAAAAAGTTATTGATCGTCCTTATTTTCTTTATTTCTTTGAATAAATCCTACTCACGAGAAGTATTATGGAACTATGTGTGTAAATATTGTACAGTTGCTACTGGTACTGCGCCCAATCTCAAGTGTACTAATTATGAGTATGAACTTCGAATGACGACATCTTCAGTAGGTCTGGAGCCGGGATTTTCTGGTTTTTCCAGTTGTTCTGCCATTAAACACTATGCTAATCCTGGAGATCGAGGAAATGGAATAGATGGCTATATTGACTCTTATTCTCAGTCTTGGGATTATGTAGCAGTGTCATCTGGATCGCCTCAGATATATGTTTCATTTTCAGATGCAGCAGACGAATATTGCGTTGAAATTCCTCTTTTAGAATATAAATTTGTTTTAACCGACTTAATAGGTTTGGCACAGAGTGTACCATCTAATGAATTATGGGCAAAGACTGTTACGGTAAATGGCACTAAAATAACTATGGAATTTGTAGATTCATTATCAGACACAACAAGACTTTCTTGGGATCTCCAAGTGCTGTTTGAACTTACCTCAACCACACAGTTTACAGTAAGTCCGAATCCATTCCAAGGTGAAATAAGTGTTGATATTGATCAAGGAATCTTAGATACTGCTTCACACCGTAAAATATTAATAAAAGATTTTAGCGGCATTACAGTTGCAGAGCAAAGTATTACTTGTGGTGCAATTTTGTGGCCTGATGTTCATACCCCAACAACAGTTAATACTTCAACTTTGAGTAGTGGATATTATATAATGTTTCTTCTTCGATATAACCAAATTCTCGAATATCGATATATAATCAAAAATTAAATAATGGTAATAAGACTGCACTCACCATGCAGTCTTATTTTATAACTCTTAGCTAATTACCAAAATGATTAAGCCCGTTTCTTTAATAATTCTTTGCGTAACGACTTTTTATATGGTTAAGGCACAAAACATGGTGCGAAATCCTGGCTTTGAATTATACTCAGCAACCAATGATACCTTCTTAATCAATGAGGCTATTAGACAAGGGTCCCAACATTCACTATCTATTCCGTATCCGCTTAACCTTAGATATGATATTTTTGGGAGATATTGTATTGATTGGTATGGGAATACTGGCCAATTAAGGAACAGGCGTCCTGACTCTTTGGGATATTTTATCGGACTATATGCATTATCAAAGTTTGAAAACCTTAATGATACATCAAACCTAACTCATTCTGGTATGTCATCATCTAGTATACTAATTACGGATTATGGTGATTACAATTCTGCAATTTCGACAACGCTAATAGACACGTTGTGTTCTGGATGTAAATACATGATATCATATTATGTTTATGTCACAAAAGAATCCAATGCTATTTTCAATAATATTGGTTTGTTGTTTAATCAATCCTGGATGTTGGACGAGACTAACCCGGATAAAAAGATTATTGCTAAATTTTATCTTAATAACGAAAAACCTTTAATTCAAGGTAAATGGCAAAAGGTCGAATTCGAATATGTAGCCAGAGGCAATGAATTTTGTTTCTATTTTGGAACATATTATTCCAAAAAGAAAATAAAGGTGCTTAAAAAAAATCAGCAAGAGTATGCTATGTTAATTTATATTGATGATTTTTCAATTGTTGAGGTTCAAACTGAGCAACCTGACATTCCAAAGTGAGCTTAACTACTCATTAAAACTATTATATTGAAAGGTAAACCTTATAGATTAAGGGTTTTAACTGTTCGGAATGCAAATATTCATTTTGTACTTTTGTGCAAAGTTAAATTAAAAATTTACTCCGTCTGGGATGAATAAATAGTATAAATCCGACGAATACCATGAGCTGGCAAATTTATAAGAAAGGGTTTAAGTCATATCTAACGTTAGAGCGAAGTCTGGCAAAGAATAGCATTGAAGCTTACCTTCATGATATCGATAAGCTCACTCAATATATTGATGTATTTAACTTGGAATTATCGCCCGAGGACGTAACATTGAAGCATTTACGTGAATTTATCGGATGGCTTCACGGTTTAGGATTAAGTGCCTTTTCTCAGTCAAGAATCATTTCAGGAATAAAAGCTTTTTTCGAATTTTTAATAAATGAAGAGATACGGGAAACAAGTCCTGCCGAACTATTGGAATCGCCTCGTTTAGCACGCACCTTGCCGGATATATTATCTGCCGATGAGGTTGATGCTATCCTAAATTTTATTGACTTATCTAAACCATTTGCACATCGAAACCGGGCGATGGTAGAAATACTCTACAGCTGTGGATTGCGCGTAAGTGAGCTGGTTAGACTAAAACTCACGGATATTTATTCGGCAGAAAAATTCTTACGTATTGTAGGTAAAGGCAATAAGGAAAGGCTCGTACCCATTGGAAATATTGCCTTAAAACAATTGGATAGCTATTTAAACGAAAGGAGTTTATCTAAAATTGATGGGTCATCAAAAAACATTTTGTTTCTAAACAATAGAGGCAAAGCTATTTCACGAGTGATGGTGTTTTTAATTATCAAAAAGCTAGTGCGTGAAGCCGGTATTAATAAAACCGTTTCGCCACACTCCTTTCGTCATAGTTTCGCCACCGTACTCATCGAAAATGGAGCCGATTTACGTGCTGTGCAGGCGATGTTAGGCCATGCAAGTATTACTACAACAGAGATCTATACACACCTCGACAGGCATTATTTGCACACCATTGTCAACGAGTTTCACCCAAGGGGGAGAAGATCATAAAGGAACTTATCTAAAAGCGCTTCCCGATACCAAATGCTACTTGCATCTGCCATGGGTATTCTCTAAGCCAACGATTGTTTTTGGAGAGACTGGTAACCGCCATTTTAAACTGCGGAGCTAACATGTATTCCACATTTCGTTTTGCTTTTAAGAGGAGTCCTCCTCCGGCAATGATATTGAAGGCATCATGGTACGAAGGGAAAATGGAAACATTGGCTGTTTTGTTGAAACTCGAAGAGATAAAACCTACATTGTCCGCATCCGGAATTTGCGCATCTATGCCACTCATATACATGTAGGAGAATCCAATATTAAGGAGGTAGTTTACGTTATGATATTTCAACGTTGGCCGTGCATATTCAATTATTAATGGGATTTCCCGAAGTGAATAACGGTTGGTAAAAGAGTTTGTATTTCCTTTAGAGATGGTATCTCCAGTGTTTATAGCCTCTGTAAGTTTTGGATCGAGTTGCGACAAATAAACCACCTGACCACAATTGCATTGGGCAGCCTCTACCTTATAATACATGACTTGACTTACCTGTGTAAAATAATACCCCGTTTTAAGCCGAAAGTCTTGTGCCATATTCATTTTTAAGCCAAAACCGGTAGTATAACTAAATCCCATTTTGTTGATGCTGTTACGCAAATTTTTATTGCTTTCCACGGTTTTTGAATTAAGGAAGTGTACTAATGGGTCTCTTAAAATAATATTACTCACGCCAGGAGCATAATAAATTTCTAAAACAAATTTACTCTCATTTTTAGTGTTAGGTTTAACGGAAGCAGTCGTAGTCAATACCGTTGTATCAACTGGTTGAACCGTATTTTCCGGAATCGTTAACGGATGATGCTTGTTTTCAATTTTATTGATGGGAACCACGGTGATTACTCCGGTTATATCTTGCTTTGAGGTGTCGGAAGACGTTGTTTCTGTACTTGTTTCAGCTGAAGTCGTTACAGGAGCAGTTTCGGAAGGTAGCGGGTGGTTATCAGGTGAGATAGGTTGTGAGGATAATGGTATTCCGGGTAATGAGGCAGTATTCGTCTTGGTGTTAGGAGTTTGGCCCATTTCTTTTTTTTCTACTAATTGCATCGGGGAAATATTCGTATTGGGGCTTGTTTTGGAAGTGATTGATTTTACTTCTGGTTGACGCTCGTATTTAGCAATGATGGTAACGGGTGATTGAATATTTGTTGAAATAATGTACCATGTAGCACCGGTAACGATAATAAATATGGGGATGAACCATACCAAGTACTTTCGTTTTCTTTCAACGGGCATCTCCGCGTTCAGGCGTTTTAGTAGCTGCTGCCATCCTGCATACTGAGGCTCTTCTCGATAGTCATCAAATTTGTTCTTTAATGAGTTCATGGTTAATTTTTGGTCTGTATGGAAAATGTTTTTTCAATTAACTTCTTTAAATAAGCTTTTCCTCTGTTTAGTTGCGATTTACTTGTGCCTTCACTGATTCCCATAGCCTCAGAAATTTCCTTATGCGTGTAGCCTTCAATAGCGTGCAAATTCAAAATCATTCGATATCCTTCAGGCATTCCTTCCATCAATTTCAAGATGTCTCTGGCACTTATTTGATCAATAACATAATCATCAACACCCTGATCATAGGAGCTAAAGTCATCAAAAGGCATTCGGCTAATTTTCCTGAAATGTTCTATAGCAGTATATACCATAATCCGTCTCATCCATCCTTCAAACGACCCCGTAGCAGTAAAATTTGATATTAATTTATAAATCTTCATAAATCCTTCCATTAATACATCCTCTGCTTCGGCACGATTCTTTATATAACGCATGCAAACACCTAGCATCAGCCCAGCGTACTTTTTATAAAGTCGCTCTTGGCTTTTACGGTTGTTTTGTTTGCATCCTTCTATAAGATCTGCCTCGCTTTCGTGCATCATAGAATATTGAATTTATACAATAATCGCAATAACTACCCGTA
>CANNQU010000054.1 GCA_947507965.1 Bacteroidota bacterium | reverse complement strand
CTAGATAGTCCATTTGAATCATGTGAAAAGCCACTTGGTATAAATCAAATACAAGGGGTGCTTTTTTGAAAAGCAGAATTTGCAAGCTACAAGTCAATAAAATCAGTAAATTTGTAAGGATTTAAAAACGTTTAGGACACTATTGATTTTAGATATGAATTGTATAACTTAGCGCCCGAAAAAAGATGGAACATTTTAAATGCTTAATTATTGGTTCGGGGCCTGCAGGTTACACCGCTGCAGTATATGCTGCTCGTGCCGATTTGAAACCTGTTATGTATGAAGGTTTAGAACCGGGTGGTCAATTAATGATTACCACCGATGTAGATAACTATCCTGGATTCCCGGTAGGAATTAAAGGGCCAGAGTTGATGTCGCAATTTAAAGAGCAGGCGCTGCGTTTTAAAACAGATATTCGTTTGGGCAGAGCCACCAAAGTTGACTTCAATGCATCTCCAAAAAAAGTATGGATTGATGAGGAGAAAGAAATTACCGCCGATACCATTATTATCGCTACGGGTGCCAGTGCGAAATGGTTAGGCCTGGAGAGTGAAATACGCTTACGTAATTTAGGTGGTGGGGTAAGTGCCTGCGCTGTTTGTGATGGCTTTTTTTATAGAGGTCAGGATGTAGCTATCGTTGGAGCTGGTGATACCGCCTGTGAAGAAGCGCATTATTTATCCAAACTCTGTAACAAAGTGTATATGATTGTACGACGAGATGAGTTTAGGGCCTCAAAAGCCATGCAACATCGTGTACAAAACACAAGCAATATTGAGATATTGTATAGTAGTCAACCCGTAGAAGTGCTCGGCAATCAGGTGGTAGAAGGAGCATTAATAAAGAATAGCGTCACCGGCATCATGCGAGAATTAAAGATCACCGGTTTTTTTGTTGCGATAGGCCATCAACCGAACACTCAAATTTTCAAAGATTTTATTACCATGGATGAGCAGGGTTATCTTTTGACTCAACCAGGCAGCTCTAAGACCAATATAGAAGGCGTTTTTGCCTGTGGAGACGCACAAGATAAAATATACCGGCAAGCGATTACGGCAGCCGGAACTGGCTGTATGGCAGCCTTAGATGCCGAAAGGTATTTAGCGTCAAAAGAGTAGCAATTACATTCTTTGTATCGTATTCGTATAAAATGTGCTAATTCCTGAAATATGAAAAACAAACCAAACTTTGTCGAAATAGCAAAAGAAGATAAAATGTCTTCCAAGCAAATTTTAAGCTTTAAAGGCGGCTCACAAACGGTTGTCTTACCTATTAATAGTGTTTTATGGCGTTTTGTATCGAAACAAAATGATAAAAAATTTGGAGCGTATTGGTTAGATACGATGACCATGCAAAGTATCATGCGTACGTTACAAGCAAACCATGATTATTCGGAGTCATTCAAAAAAGATAATATACGGAATAGCCTTGCACTTCTTGTTGACTGGTCGGAATTAAACTGGCGTATAAAAATAACGTTGCGAAAAGAAGTGATTGCTTATGTTGGAAACACCGAATTACAAAAACAGTTCAAAGTAGTGCCCAACGCGTTTCCATTTGGTGGAGACGACAAAATTGAAAAAGTTACCGAAACAAGACTTGGAGGTCATGTTCAATATGTCGTACCAAGGTTTGAAGGTTTGCCAGACAGTAATGAATGCGCAAATGTTGAATTGATGGTACATGTGTAAATTATACTTTTTTGATACTGAATTTATACTACAACAGGGTTATACATTATTTGAAACTACGTATTTGTTAGTAAAATCAACGCCTTCGCTTGGTATTTTAAGTAACACTAAAATTAGAATTCATCTCTTTCAATCCTCAACATTAACGAGTCGATTTTTTTATAGTGCTTCATGAAGAACTTGTTTTTTTCTTTATCGTCAAGGTGGTTTAACAATATCGATTTTTTACACATTTTTTGGATACTGTTTTTTATTGTTGAACAAAACAAATGATTCGTACTCTCCTGATAATGTAAGGTATTGGATGAGTCGAATACATGTAAGGTGTTATCCTTATTGGTAATTACTATTTTGTTGTCGCCGCTGGTAAGCTCACTTACATATAAATGGTATTTCGAGTGGGTTGGGGTTTGTGTCTTTGGGTCCACCTTAAAACCATATTCCACTTGAAGTTGAATATGATTAATTAATTCTTTTAAGCTGTTGCATATCGCTAGGGCATCGGCTTTCGTGTCAAAATAATCGCATAAATAATAATGCTCAATTTGTTGTATGGTTATCATCAAGGTTTCAAAGCCCCATAACTCTTCGGTATCAAATTGTAAATATAAACTAGCGAGAAGCATTGAATCATCTCTATTGGTATCTGCCGACATTTCTTTCAGGCTAAACTTTTGCTTTTCGAAGGTGGTACCAATTAAAAATGACTTCTCCCATACATAATACTTAAAGAGACCCATCGGTGCAAACATTAAATTATAAAATATGGGATGCTCTTTGGCAAAGTAATAGCAATGAGATATTTCATTTTGAACTAAATGATGTAACTTTATTGCGATATCATGCAAGAAATCGTCGTACGTATAACTCTTATTATTAATAGGTTTGTAGGTTAAACTTACCTGGTGTTCGAGATGTGGAACCAACTCATTTAAATCCTTTTTATAATACGTTAAGAGCAGTAGTATTTCATTAAGGGTAATGGATGTTTCCCCACTCGTACGACGGTAAACCGCGCTCTCATCGAGTTGTAATACATCGGTGAGCACTTTGTGAAAGGAGTTATTTTCAAAAGCCCTTAAATTGTTTAAAAAAATTAAACTGTTGGTGGTGTTTTGTTTGCTAGTTTTTTGCATAATTTCTAATTTGTTTAGAAAATGAAAGTTTTATTATGACAAACGTACTGATTTTTCCGAAAAGCGCAAAATGCATATTTCGTTTTCACGAAAAACAGAATATTTGCCCTCTAATAGTTCCGTCATTTGTATAAAACAATTTTGCAAACCGAAAAATTTAGTGGTCTTTTGTACCATTAAAATCTATAAAAAAATATATCGTATGAAAAAAGCAAAAATTTCTATTTGTATCGTTGCAGGAATAACACTGTTATTCGGGACAGGCTGCAAAAAAAAATCGAATCCACCTCCCGAAGACTTAAATAAACATGTTTTTGGTAAGGTGTATGACGAATCCGATGGTCAACCACTGCCGCATTGCCTGGTGGCCTTATACCAATCGGTTAACGATGGCAGCATTAACAACGCTTACCTCAAAATTGCCGAAACCTACTCGGATAGCAATGGAGATTATGCGTTTTACTTTAAAAGTGATGTATCATTACGCTATGCTGTAGAACTGTTGCAAAGTTCAAAAGGCTCCATCTTTTCCTATTTCCCTACCGATATTATGCCCGAAAAAATGAAAAGCAAAGAAATTGTTATGGATCTTAAAGCGAATTATTTGTGGTATTATGGATATATTAATTGGCGTGTTATTGGAAATAAAGGGAGTGATAAATGCATCATAAAAATAAATGGAGGAGCACCCACAGAGGTGCTGCATAACCAAGAACGGATACTACGAGATTTGATCTTTCATACCAATTTGATTCGGGTAGAATATCGAGTGGAACATCAAAGTCAAATGGTTATTGACACGTCGTTTTTCGCGGGTGCCTCAAAACTTGATTCGACTTTCATTGATATCAATTTTTAATACCACATAATTAGTAAGAAATAAAGTTAGTAACCCTTTATGATGGCAAAGCTTTGGCCTATAACAAGCATCAATAAAAACCCTTTAAATTAATTAAATAAATTATGAAAAAATTCAGAACCATGATGGTAGGGCTTTGCCTTGCCCTCTCACTGGCAGTTTCTGCCCAAACCAAAACCACCATCTTACGATTACATCAGGAAGATTTTTCCAGGCTAAATCCGGCATTCGTTCCCACAGGCATACTCATCGATAAGGCCATTCCCATAACACCATTTAGTGATAGTATAAAATCAATCCGAGGCAATTTAAATAGTTGGGATCAGCTCTACTATCAGTTAACAACTGCCGATTTATTTAATACCATGGAAAGCCTTGATAGCATTGCACAAAAGCGTCGGGAGGTTTATGATAAAAACAATGCAGCCCCTCTCCTCATTTTCGACTACAGCTATAATACCATCAACCCGATGGCGATCGATTCAGGATTAATTCTGGAAGACGAAAATGGGTATTTAAAAGAGGCCCCTAATCCCAGCAGTGAGATCCCATTATATAATTCACAATGCTATTCCTATATGGCTGCAGGCACGTATTCTTTTCCATCGGAAACCGCACGTATATTAGTCACCCGATCGTTTCTATACACCAACATATACGATTATGGGAAGCAGATTTTTATTAACCGCGGTGATGGCAACGGCTTTATTGCTGTGCCTTGGGAAACGGTAGTTGAAATATCTCAGCAAGAGGCAGATAAAGTAGCCTGGCAACTCGATTATAGTGCAGCAGGAACAGGACCTCATCCACCATTAGATTTAAAATACGGGGAAATTTTCAAGCCGGGATATAAGACTGAATTTAGCGATAAAACTATTGAATTTAGCTCTTCGCTGGCCTTTAATGGAAATATTGGAAAAGGGAAAATGGATATTGCTTATGGTAAAGATGCCGATGGTGTAAAGCATACCTGCCTGAAAAAACCATTTGTCATCGTAGAAGGAATTGATTTTGGCTATAGAAACCATCGCACTGGATTTTATGGGGAAGGAAGACCAAAATACAAATATGGCACATTAGGATTTTGTGACCTTAACCATGGCGATGGGTTTGGGTTTAATATGGAAGAGAATAGGTGGAGTGATGCGGTACCTGTATTCAAGGAAGGAAAAAATTTAATTACTCAATTAAATGATATGGGATATGATGTAATTTATCTTGACTTTTATGACGGGGCTACTTTTATGGAGATAAACTCCATGGTTTTGGTGGAATTAATTAACCGAATTAACGCTGAAAAATGCAGCAACGAAGAGATTGTAATTATGGGTCCTAGTATGGGTGGACAGATTGCCAAATTCACGCTGAGCTATATGGAGCATAATAACATGAAACATTGTGTAAGAGAATTTATATCATTCGATTCGCAATATAAAGGAGCACATATCCCATTAGCTCTGCAATCTATTATTGCTACCATGGATTTAAGCTCCAGCCTAAAGGATATGTATGAAAATATTTTATTGAGACCCGCAACCCGGCAATTTCTAATACAACAATATGTGGAGATGCAAACCAATGCTGTTCAGCTTGATGATAAGCTTTTTAGAAATTCGAAAAAAATAATGCTTAATGATTATGCTACGAATACGCACAGAAATAATTTCCTAGCCAATTTAGAAGCCGTAGGTGGTTATCCGAAACAATGCCGATTGGTGGCTATTTGCAATGGAAATGCTTCCGGCACCGGATTCCCCGATTTGGCTAGCGGAAACGATTTGTTCGACATACGACTCTCAGCCCCTATTATAGGTGCAATAAATATACTTGCCGTACTTGGAAGAGGTACTACCATGCACAGCTTGGGTGCTGGAGTAGATATACCGAATGTAATTTATGGGATACGTTTTTATAATAAACTTTTTAAAAGAACCTATAAGGAATTATTTATTACGGTGCCCCATACCATGGGCGTACTTGATGATGTTCCATCCTCTTCAAGAAATGATTTGAGCATGATTAAGCAACAGGTCACACAAGTTGATGGCGCTGCCATGGTCAATGTGTTTGGTCATTCGCTACTAGGCTTTTGCCCATCCGTTTCTACCTTGGATTTCAATACGAATAACTGGAAAGAAAATATATTTTATAAAGATCAAAACAATCAAATTCCATCGATATTCCGACCCTTTGAAGAATATTATGCACATCCGGATAATAGCCCATTGCCATTTACCAACGAACCACATGTTTGGATTTCTCGTTTTGGAAAATATGGAGCCAATTTAGGTGAAGTTATGGTAAACAATCAATTGAAAAATATGGAAGGCAACGCCGATTGGGGTATGAAGCAAACCCTTATTAATGAAGATATGGTTAAAGGACAATTGCCCAATACCAACCCCTTTACGATGACTACCTTGAATTATGTGAATTTAGCCCATTTAAGCCGTAGAACGATTACGGAGATGGAGATTAACAAAAACGGGAAATTACAAATAAATGGAAATAAACCGTATACTAAGATAAATTATATTATTGAAACAAATCATTCGGATTGGAAATTAACACAAGGTAGATTTGAATTTAACACCTCAACGTTACCTCATTCAGGCAGCCAATTCGAAGTGAGTACCTGTAATTGCGAGAGTCCGGTGGTTACCATTAATAGCGAAGGTGAGATTGAAGTAGGTGATGAAAATGCAGAATACCCTATTAATAACAAAGGGATATTGCGTATTCGCAAGGGCGCTAAGCTTATAATAAACAACGGAGGAATACTTCTGGTTCACCCTGGAAGCCGCGTTATAATAGAAGAAGGCGCCGAGTTAGTTTATTATCCTGGAGCTCTAATCATATTACAAGGAACAGAAGCCATCCTTGAAATTCAAGGTATCGTGAAAATAGAAAATGGTGCAATTTTTAATTTCAGTCAAGGGTTGAGCAATGAGAGTGGATATATTCTTTGTGAGAACATCAATAACAATACTTCGGCAAAATTTTGTAGCTCCACTACCGGCAGTATTCATTTGAAAGCAATACCTGCTGGGATGCATTTACTCACTACCAAAGGAGTAATAATAGTAGATGAAAGCATAAGTAGTTTAACACTTGAAAATGTAACGGTGGAGAGCACCGATAATGGAAGATTGGAATGCAGAAATTCAAATGTGTCGATAAAAAATGGCGTATTTATGTCCACTACCGGTAGCCGAAGCTCAAGCCACGGACTTCGCACCATGGGGCAAAATAATGTAACGGTACAGAACACCAAATTTAAATTGCTTGCTATTGGATATGCTACCGTCAACACGTTAAAAAACATGGCGATACCCAACATTATTAACTGTATATTCGATAATTGCAGTGAAGGTTTAGTGAGTAATGGCATGAGTCTTAACCTAATTGGCTCTACCTTCAAAAACAGTGGAATAGGATTGAGTGCCATTCTGGTTCTTCCATCTTTCATAAAAAACAATACCTTTCTTAAAAACAATACCGGGATTTTTTTTAGCTCTAACACGACCACTTGTCATTTGGAAGGAAACACCTTTAGTAGTTGCGGTTCGGGCATACAAACACAGCCCGATGCAAGTGGAAATTATTCATTAAAATGTAATTCATTTAATAATAATACCATCGCGGGTATTAATGCCAGCGGTGGCGCGTTTTCTTTATCGCCTAACAAAGGATATAATGGATATTATGGAGGGGCCAACACCTTTAATTTAAATACCACAGGCATCTTGTTAAATGCAACTGAAATATATTTGGACGGTGGATATAATAATTTTATAACGTCTGCCTCCAACCTAAGTGGAAGTTTGGTGAAAGGATTGGTACTCGAATCACAAATTACCAACGGCAATGAACTAAGCGCTGGAGGCAATTACTGGATGCCTGCACCCGGCTCTGGCAATTTGAAGAATGGAAATGGACTGCTCTATTCCTTGTCATGTAATTATGCAGGGCCTCATTTAGGTATCGCGTATTTAGCCGGTGTGGTACAATCGGTTGTTAATACGGCATGCTATACTCCTATCGACCAAAACGACCAACTCAATAATAACAACACCAATACCGTTATTAGTAATCTCACGGTCACTCCAAATCCGGTATCGGTGGCGGCCATGGTAATGTTCGATTATTTACCCCTAAATGGTGTAACGGCAACCGTTAGGATTCTAAATGCCAGTGGTACGGTCTTACAAACGATAAGTCCGCTAAACATCATCAATGGTTCAAACCTGTTTGCCATTAATTTAACGAGCTATACCTCGGGTATTTATTATATTGAAATAATACTACCTACCACAGTACTTCATTATAGTGTAATGAAATACTAACAAGAAATTTAGGTTTCGCAACGAAAGGCCATTCGTTTGATGCGGATGGCCTTTTATGCGTTTGAATGGGTGAGTGCAGGTAATGAAATACGAATATTGTTTGGTTCAACAATTTTAGAATAGTACATTTGTATTAAAGGTGAAAATTGCCATCCTGAAAAATGGTTTAAATTTGGCACTACCTCGGATAAAAGGATGTTAACCGAGCACAATCGAAGGACGATAGTCGGTTGCCACTACAACAATACTAATCTAAAAAAGATTTATTAATCGAATAAGAGTGCGGAGCCAGCACTTTAATCACTGGCGTACAAAAATGAAAAAAGGTATTGTACTTTTAACCGTTTTATTCTTCCTGTCGATGCATTCTAAAGCCCAATGGACACAACAAGCCAGTGGTACAACAAAAAATTTATGGGGGGTATCTTTTGTAACTCAAAACCTTGGCTATGTTTGTGGTGATAGCGGTACCATTCTGAAAACAATAAACGGTGGTATAACCTGGACGTCACAAAACTCGGGAACTTCCTATCAGTTAGCCGGCTTGCAGTTTGTTGATGCCAACACCGGCTATGCCATGAGTTGGTTTGATACCGGTGGAATTATTTTAAAAACGGTGAATGGGGGCACCACCTGGAATAAGATTAGCTTAAATATTGCTGGCGCTCGCTGTGGAGGAATGTATTTTTTTACTGTCGATACGGGTTTAATTTCGTATGGCGATAACTCGGTTTCTAATAGTAAAATTTTAAGAACAGTAAATGGAGGTGTTTCCTGGGATACCGTTTACAGTGCAACCGCAGGCAGTGGGTCGGGGTACGAATGGTTGAGTTTCATGCATTTCCCAACACGTAATGTAGGCTATGCAACCGTGAGTGGCAGCAAAATTTTAAAGACTACAGATGGAGGCAAAAATTGGACACTTAGCAATAATATCTCTGGAAACTTATGGATGTCGGGGGTGTATTTCTTTAATAAAGATACCGGATTTGTGGGTGGAGGACTATTCCCAAAAGGTGGAGGTTCGATATTAAAAACAACCAATGGCGGAACTTCGTGGCAACCGGTGACCAATACATTCGGCACGAGTATCATGTTATTTACTTCATCAAGTACGGGATGGGCAGTAGGTACTGATTCGACTTGGAATGGTACCAAGAAAATGTTAAAAACCACTGATGGTGGCATGACCTGGGCACGTGATACTACCCCTAAAATAAGTTTAAATAGCGTTGTTTTTCCTAATGTGAGTATTGGGTATTCGGTAGGCGACAAAGGAACCATTTTAAGATACGGCAGTACGATTGGTGTTTTAGCTGATATATCGTCAAATAAACTCACTTCCATATATCCTAATCCGGCCAACGATATCATTACCCTACATGCCCGTAATGAAATACAAGACGAGTTGGAAATTAGAATTTACACCTTCACCGGAACCTTAGTAAAAATCGAACAATGGAAACAGAATATAGGAAATATCGATGTTTCTGAATTTGTTGATGGTATTTATTTTGTTGAAGTAAGATCCAACGATTGGAATGAGATGCATAAAATAATTTTACAACGATAAGTCACCAACAATAGTATATTCGCCGAATGAAATCGAAAAAGGTAGGTGTAATGTCGTTTTTTGTGATGCTATTTTCAAACTCCAATCTAAGGTACTAAGAACTAATGTACGCAAGTAAGTTTTGGGTTTGGTTCTTGTTTTTGTTTCTCACCTTATTATGGGGGTTTAGCTATTTCTTTATGAAGGCCGGCATGGAGGTTTATACGCCATTACAAATGGCCAGCATGCGTATTGCCTTCGCTGGAGTTATTTTATTGCCATGGAGCTTATGGCATCTCACCAAAGTTCCAAAAAATAAAGTTTTATTATTACTTGTTTCCGGGTTCTTTGGCAATGGAATTCCTGCGGTGCTTTTTTGTTTGGCACTTAAAGGCCTGGATACCAATTTAGCGGGTATCCTAAATGCATTAACACCACTTTGGGTTTTGGTAATTGGAGTTTTGTTTTTTGGTAAGCAAAGTAATTTGCAAAAAACATTGGGTGTGCTCTTTGGCTTTGTAGGCGTATTGATTTTATTCCTTTCCAAAGGAGAAATCAATTTGCATAATATAGAATTAAGCTTGTATATTGTATTGGCAACCTTGATGTACGGTTTAAATATTAACTTAGTTGATAGCTACCTTAAAGAAGTTCCATCATTATATATTGGCACCGTTTCCACCCTCGGCATTGCGGTAGTTTACGTAACCTTATTGGTTGTTGGAATTGACAATGCATTCGGTACCGTTTCGTATCATTTAATACAGTGGAATGAAAGGCATGTCTGGTTTGCCATAGCCCTTGGTGTTTTAAACACGGCGTTATCGAATGTCATGTTTTTTCAATTACTGAAAATAAGCAGCGCAAGCTTTGCCTCCATGATAACGTATATTATGCCTTTTGTAACCATCGTTATCGCCTTGTTTATTGGCGAAACCATACCTAAAGAATCTTTATTCTGCCTGGCTTTAATACTCATTGGCGTTTTTCTGGTACGTAGGGCAAAATAGTGTTGCTTCAAAAGGATGAGCTTTTACCACAACTATTTTTCACACCTTATTCCTTCTCATTTCCACCATAAAATCGATGATACGTTCGTCAACGATGATATCATTAAAACGAATGGCACGGGTGAGTTTAATACCTTCGAGGGTGCGAGCTCTACTGAGGGCTACATAAAGTTGTCCATGAGCAAAAGTTCCTTTTCCTAAATCAATACGCAATCTATCGAAGGTGAGCCCTTGGCTTTTATGAATGGTAATAGCCCATGCTGGCTTTATTGGAAACTGCTTGAAGGTGCCGATGGTTTCGGTGGCTACCCGCTTCTTGGTATCGTCCCAACGGTAAAGATTATTTTCCCAGTCGGCAGGCATTACTTCGTGTTCGCTTCCGTCTTCAAATGCAACCCTTATTTGTGTGGCATCGCAATAGGTAACTTTAGCGATACTCCCATTCACCCATCGTTTGTTGACATCGTTTTTCAGGAAAACAACCTGAGCACCCTGTCGTAATCGTAAATTTTCATCTCCGCTTACATGGTTTTTATTGATCTCACCGCTGACGATGGCTTTATAAAGAAATTCAGGAGGGTCGAGTTTTAAAAGTTGCTTATCATTAATTAATTGAGCGGTAGCATTCGTGGTGGTGAGGGTGATGGTGTAAGGGTCAACATCGGCATGAGCAGGCAGCTCTTGCTGGTTCAAATTAAACATATCTTCTTCCTCCACTTCTCGTTCTCGTATATTATCAAGGATGCCAATGAAATACGAATCTTGCTGTCGATAAACCTTCGTAAGTTCAATCATCTCTAATTGTATCTTATCAAATACTTTAGCACTGAAAAAATAAGGTGACGTATAAAACTCACTAAACATTAATTTCTCTATTGCATTATTTTGAACCACAGGCTCCAACTGAAACATATCTCCGATAAAGATCATCCGTTTGCCACCAAACGGTATGTTAATGTTACCCGTATTTATTCGTAAAGAATAATCTATGGCATCTAAAACATCGGCACGTACCATCGAAATTTCATCGATGATGAAGGTGGTTGCGTTGTTGATGAGCTTATTTTTAGGATGACTCTTACCGTATTTTTTAATTTCCTCGTCGCCGATGATGACCGGCCGAAAAGGCAATCCAAAAAAAGAATGTATGGTTACTCCTCCACAGTTGATGGCGGCAATGCCGGTAGGCGCTAATACAATGGTATCGCTTGGATGAAGCATATTGTATAACCTTAACAGGGTCGATTTCCCAGTTCCAGCCTTCCCTGTTACAAACAGCAACTGACCGGCTCGTTCCATTTTTTGAAGTGGCGATTGATACGCTTGAAAAAGCACTTCAAAATCGGGGTTGGTGGTTATGTTATACAATGAACAAGTTACAATTTACAATGAATATTGAAGAAATGAAATTAAATCGCAGTTAATTCCAGAATAGATTTCGTCATAGAACTCCAGAGATACTTTTTCTTTTCTGCTTTGAGATGATCGGCAAATTCAGGCCGGTTATGATGGTTAAAAAAGTCAACGATTGCATCGGCAATGGCGATATGGTTTACCTCACATACATAACCACATTTTAGATGTGGTACTATTTCAGGCAATCCACCTACCTTCGTTACGATCATTGGTTTTTCGAAATGATAACAGATTTGCGAGATGCCACTTTGTGTTGCACTCTTATAGGGTTGAACTACAATATCGGCGGCACTAAAGTAATTTTTCACCTCTCCGGCAGGGATAAATTCATCTTTAATAATCAGGCACTCTTCCAGATTTAAATCTTTAATCATTTGCTTATATGGAGCGGCATCTTCATAATATTCTCCGGCGATTATTGCTTTTATATTCAATGCTTTTACCCTTGTATCGGCCATGGCCTGTATTAAAATATCAAGACCTTTATACGGTCTGATAAATCCAAAAAACAGAATTACATGTTCCTCTTCTTTCAACCCAAATGTAGCACGAGCTATTGTTTTATCTACGCTCCCACCAAAGTTATCATATACAGGATGTGGCGTTAATATGCTTTTTGCCTTCGGCAGATAATGCAATAAATCGCGTTGAACACTTTCACTCATACAAATAAACCCATCGTTACTTTTAAGGAAATACCGGTTCAGGAAATCATCGAAAAAGTGTTTTTCGTGTGGAATAATATTATCACAAACCGTAATGACCTTTGTGTTTTTTGATTTTGCAAAACGGGCAATGGTGCCGAAGCAAGGCGACATAAAAGGGGTCCAGTATTTAAATAGAAGGATATCCGGATTTCGTTTTTTTATTTGCCTTCCAACCTTAACCCAGTTTAGTGGATTTATGCTATTTACACAAACCTCAATATCCAGATTCATTGGTTGCGCATCGGAGCTAATTTGTGTTTTTCCAGGGAATAAAAATTCGGGGTATTGCAAGGAAAATGTTTTGATCGATGCAAAATGTCCTTCCTTCAAAAATTCTTCAATTAGCCGTTCGTTATACGTAGCCAAGCCACCTCTAAGGGGGTAGGCACTTCCAACTAAAATAATTTTTTTCTTATCCATCAAATCTTCAAATTCTTAATGCCGTTGAACGTTAGTAACCAATTAAGAAATCCTTATACGTTTCGGCATCATCATTATTGGAGCAATTCATATCCACTTTAATCTCCGTATTCGGGTAATCGAAGTCGCCCTGACTAATTTTCAATGATTTGTCGGCATATATTTTTTGCATATAATACGCCCAGATAGGCAGGCTCATGTGACCACCACAGCCATGATAAATATCGGGGAAGTGTATGGTACGATCGTCATTACCAACCCATCCTCCACTCACCAAATCGGGAGTGATACCAATAAACCAGCCATCAGCGTAATTACTGGTAGTACCTGTTTTTGATGCAATCGTGGTCGTTATTCCATATTTTGAACGAATTTCACTTCCGGTTCCAAAATTAACACAGCCTTTCATTATGTCGAGCATCACATAGGCTTTATCAGCGCCAATGGCTTCCACGGTTCTAGGCGCAAAATCTTGCAGCAGATTCCCATTTTTATCAACAATTTTTACAACAAAAATAGGTTGTGTCCATACGCCTTGATTAGCAAATGTACTATACGCTCCAATCATCTCAAATACCGATACATCAAACACCCCAAGACAAATCGTAGGATAGGGTTTCATCTCACCCATAATGCCCATTTTTCGGCAAAGGTCGATTACGCCTTGAGGCCCCGATTCGTTAAACTGAGCCAGCACTTGTGCGGCAATGCAGTTAATAGACAAGGCAATACCCGTTCGCATACTCACCGACCCACCATATTTGCCATCGGCATTTTTGGGTTGCCAGCTTTCATAGCCTTTAAACACTGGTGGGGTGTTAGGGAAATAGGTACATGGTGGTATTCCATTATCCACCGCATAGGCATAGGTAAATGGCTTAAACGTAGAGCCAGGTTGTCTTTTTGTACTCACATGGTCAACTTTAAAAAATTTGTAGTTTATACCTCCAACCCATGCTTTGATATGACCTGTTTTGGGATTCATACTCATAAAACCGCAACTCAAATAATAGAGATAGTGTTTAATAGAATCCATGGGTGTCATCGTGGTATCACGTTCGCCATCCCAAGTAAAGATCCGCATTTTCACTGGAGTATAAAACGAATTATAAATATCATCTTCGGTTGCATTGGCCTTCTTTAAATCGTGATAACGGTCGGTATTAAGTAATGCATTATTCAAACTTTCAGAATTTTTCTTCCAAGGAGTACTTTTCTTGTACATGCCATGAAATTCTTTTTGTAAAACCTTCATGTGCTTCTGCACTGCATCTTCTGCATATTGTTGCATCTTTGCATTGATGGTGGTATATATTTTAAGTCCGTCTCGGTAAAGATTGTAGTTGTTTTCGGAACACCATCTATTTAAATATTCACGCAGGTACTCTCTAAAATAAGTAGCTTGACCTTGCGTATGACTTTCAGAGCTATAATGCGTTTCAATGGGAAGTTTTTTTACCGAGTCGCATACCGTTAATTCCAGGAATTTGTATTTCTGCATTTGCTCCAAAACGGTATTTCTACGATTTTTCGACTTTTCAGGGTTCGTTAATGGATTAAAGGTCCCTATTGCCTTTAGTAATCCTACCAAGGTGGCCGATTCCTGTAAATTTAATTTGTCGGGCGATTTATTAAAGAATACTTTGGAAGCCGTTTTTATGCCGTACGCATTTCCTTGAAACTGTACGGTATTTAGGTACATGGTTATTATTTCTTCTTTCGTGTAGAGTCTTTCAAGACGTATGCAAAGCACCCATTCTTTAAGTTTGGCCCAAAGAGTAGAAATAAAATTCGTATGATGTCGAGTATTGAATAAATTCTTAGCCAATTGTTGGGTGATGGTACTTGCGCCACCGTTGCTGCCTAGATAAACCGCGGCCGATATCAAGCGTCGAGCATCGATGCCTGAATGTTGATTAAAACGAATGTCTTCGGTAGCGATTAATGCATCATAAACATGTTGACTTATTTCGCGATGATTCGAGTTGCTTCTGTTTTCAATATAAAACCGCCCAAGTACGGTACTAGAGTCATCAGCAAAAACCTCCGATGCGAGAGATGGAGTAGGATCTTCCAGCTCCTTAGTTGAAGGTAATTTACCAAATAAACCCCAGCTAATCATGAGTAGGATCATCACGAAGGTAAAAAGGCTGCCCAACACCGTGTACCAAAAAAACTTGATAAACCGATGGGAATTGAAAGGCGGTAATGAAAATTTTGAAGCCATCATATTAACGATTGCAAAGATAACAAACGTTTGAGTTAATTAGGTACTCCATCCTCAAAAACAAGATGCTTAGCCCTTTGCTTCAATTCCTAATTATCAAGAAAAAATAAATCGATGTTATTAAATATTTTATCTAAGATTGCAGCACCATTCTATGTTGAAATTCGACGTTACCTATTCATTGCCTCAACAGCATTTTATTGATTTTACTTTTTTTATTGATAATAATAGCGAGCCATTTTTAAAAATTGATCTTCCAAGCTGGAGACCTGGGAGATATGAGATCGGTAACTTTGCTCAAAACATCCAACAGGTGCGCGCTTTTACGAACCTTTTAGAACCTCTTAGATTAGAAAAAATAACCAAAGACTGCTGGTTAGTTCATACCAAAGGTGAAAAAAAAATTGTTTTTAAGTACCGGTATTATGCTGCCACACTGAATGCAGGATCAAGTTATTTAGATGAAGAACAACTTTACATAAACCCAGTGAACTGCTTTATGTATATAAAAGATAGAGTGCAAGAGCAAATACAAATTCAATTTATCATACCGAGTAACTATCATATCGCTACGCAATTGTCGCAACGAACCAAGCATACCCTTATTGCCCATAATTTTGACGAATTGGCCGATAGCCCGCTCATTGCCTCAGCCTCATTAAAGCATCTCGAATATGGTGTTGAATCGACCACTTTTCATCTTTGGTTTCAAGGAGACGTTGTATTGGATGAGAAGAAAATTAGTGATGATTTCATCAAATTCAGTACCCAACAAATTAAACTTTTTGGGGATTGTGAAAGTAAGGATTACCATTTTTTGATTCAAGTTTCCCCGACCTATTTATATCACGGAGTGGAACATTTAAACAGTTCGGTAAATGCCATTGGCCCTGGTGATAAGCTCATGGAGACCTCGCTTTATACCGATTTCATTGGCTTATGTAGTCATGAAATGTTTCACCTTTGGAATATAAAACGAATTCGCCCGCAGGTGATGCTACCGTATCATTTCAAACATGAGAATTATAGCTCCATGGGGTATGTTTACGAAGGTATCACAACGTATTACGGCGATTTAATTTTATTTCAATGCGGCGTTTACTCCTTTGAGCAGTATGCAACCGAAGTAAACATACAGCTACAGAAGCATTTCAATAATTATGGACGTTATAACCAGAGTTTGGCCGATAGTAGCATGGATACTTGGCTTGATGGTTATATACCTGGAATACCTGATCGCAAAGTAAATATATATACCGAAGGTATGTTATCGGCATTAATTTTAGATGCCTCCTGTATTGCACAAACCGAAGCAGAATACAGCCTCGATGACATTATGAAACTGCTCTATAACGATACCTATAAAAAAGGTACAGGATATGATGAGTTGACCTGGAAGAGTTGCATTGAGAGCGTAACAGGACATCGGTATGATTGGTATTTTAACGACATCATTCACGGATGCGGTTTTTTTGAAAAATATTTAGACGATGCCATTAAATCGATCGGCCTTAAAATTGTTGTCGAAGAAACTACTATATTAGAAAGTCGATATGGCATACGAAGTGTTTGGAAGGAAGGGAAAATGGTGGTGATACAAATTGCAGCGGATAGTAATGCCTCCGTTAAAGGTTTAGCCAAAGATGATCAAATTTTAGAGCTAAACAATATTCCTATTGATTCGATGAATCCACTGTTAGAAACAGAATATTTAACTCCTCTTTTAAAGGTAAAGCTGTTACGCAATGCCAACGTATTTGACTATATTATAAATGCAGGAGGCCCCTATTTTATGAACCGTAAAATCATGTTAGATGAGGAGGCAACACCACAAGCGAAAATTAATTTTGCGAAATGGAGTAAAAAAAATCACGTCTAACTATTTTTTAATTTTCTTTTTTGTTACTTCGTAAGATGATTTCCATTCCTGCACTATATTCCTGTTTTCTAGCCCATCGTCGAATAGGAACCGACACTCGAAATATTGCAGAAGATTCACTGTTTTTCGCATTGAAAGGTGGTAATTTCAATGGGAATAAATTCGCCGGTGATGCCTTAAAAAAGGGAGCGGCATACGCTATTATCGATGAAAGCGAGTACTATATTGATGATCGAACAATTCTGGTTTATGATGTATTAAGCACGTTGCAAGACTTAGCTAAATATCACCGGGAACAATTAAAAACGATCGTTATTGCATTAACCGGCAGCAATGGAAAAACAACGACAAAAGAATTAATGCATCACGTGTTATCATCTCAATATGAAACCTTGTCAACAACCGGCAATTTAAATAATCATATTGGCGTGCCCTTAACTCTTTTGCAATTGGAAGAGAAGCATACGCACGCGATTATTGAAATGGGTGCTAACCACTGCAACGAGATAGAAATGCTTTGCCGTATTGCACAACCCAATTTTGGGTTAATAACCAATATTGGAAAAGCACATTTGGAGGGGTTTGGTGGGGAGGAAGGAGTGGCAAAAGGAAAAACAGAATTGTATTATTATTTATATCAAACAAAGGGGGTGGTATTTGTAAACCGACACGAAGTAAAGACCGTGAAGTATAGCTCACATAATACCTGTATTTACTTTTCTGCCACACCGGGAGATGATAAGATGGCTTCGTTAATATCGGCTTCTCCAAAAATAGAATTTGAGTTAGAAGGGAAAAACTATATCTCTGCTTTGGGTGGAACGTATAACTTCAACAATATCCTTAGTGCTCTTGCGGTAGGAAAATATTTCGGCATCGAAGCAGAAAAGATGGGTCAAGCGATTGCCTCGTATAGGCCTCTAAATATGCGTTATCAATGGGTTGAATGGAAGTCAAATAAGGTATTGCTTGATGCTTATAATGCCAATCCGGACAGTATGAATGCGGCATTAAAAAACTTCGATTCACTGCATGCGGCCAACAAAATTGTGGTATTAGGCGATATGTTTGAATTAGGAGTTGATGCTAAAGACGAACATCAGGTAGTCGTAAATGCAATGGCAGATTATAATTTTGAAGAAGTTTTGGTATGTGGAGATTTTTTCGAATCCACCACACTTCTTAATGGTGTCAAAGCCTTTAAGACTTTCGACGAGATAAAAGAATATTTTATTTCAAGAAATTACGATGAAAAAACTATACTAATAAAAGGTTCACGAGCGATGCAGATGGAGCGATTACTAACGTAAAAAAAAGATCCCATCACAGGAGTTAAATTTCCTTTTAAGCCACCCTCCCACTTTCCTTCAACACTTTATCCAGAACACCGTTAATGAAATTTTTACTGTCGGGAGAAGAATAATTCTTTGCTAATTCTAAGTATTCATTAATGGTTACCCTCGCCGGAATATCATGCAAAAAAAGCATCTCAGCACTAGCCATAAACAAGAGTGCTCTATCAACCACGGAGACCCGTTCAATATCCCAGTTTTGCAAGGTATTAACCAATGCTTTCTCTATTTCTTCTCTATTGGTAAGGGTAGCTTTTAATATTCTGTCGCTCAAAGAAATTTCGTCTTCTTCGTCATCTTTCATTATATTTAGGAAATCGCCTTCACTCTCTTTTAATGCTTGAAAAGCTTTGGTTACCGATACATTCACCGGTACTTTTACTTCATACCAGTTTGGAAATAATTCGTCTAATAAGTCGTCGTAGAAATTACGAAGTGTATTGTTCTCAATCCATTCTTTATCGGATGAGGCATCGTCATCCTCCCCATTGATGGGTGGGGCATTTTTTATTTCGGTAAACAAATGTATGAGGAACTGCTTGTCTTCACCAAAACCTTTTCTAGGGCTGCTACAGTAATTTATAAATACTTCATTTGATTTTAATTTGGTATAAATGCTCTTGGCAATATCTTGATAGTTATGCCAACCATACCTGTTTTTACTAACACGGAGCATAAATGCCGCATGATTTTCTAAGGCCAGTATGGCCTGATTCTCTACTATATTAGCGAGAGGCACCTCTCCTACGATCTGCACATGACGATTTTGAATGTTGATCATCTCAACTTCGGCATAATGTTTTAAAGTAATCGGTAGAGAAGCCAAGGTATAGAATGAAGATTCCAATCTTACAATCTCATCATTCAATTGACGGCTATGATAATCATAGTCATAATTATCGGTTTGAAAAGAAGCATACACCCGATGCAGTACCAGCATTCTATGAAGTCGTCGATTAAGCATGTGCAATGAATTTAGAATGAATAATGGATAGTTAGAGAATAATACTGCATAATAGTGTCAAATAACATTGAATAACGTATTCTATTACAGGCTAGAATTTGCCTACGAAACGATATATCAAAAACTAATAGGTCGATTTTACTTTCGCGTAATCATGTATTCGTTTCTGAGCTATTGTTAAGGCCGCTTGATGCGTGGTTGTTTTATCTTCTTTGGCCTTTCTATAAATTTCAAGGGTTTGTTGGTAAATATTCTCAGTCTGTGCGTAAGCTATTTCACGATTATAACCAACCAACTCACTATAAACATTGATGATGCCTCCTGAATTGACAAGAAAATCGGGAGCATAATTGATATTTTTTGAACTAATTAACTGACCATGAGTTACTTCATCGGCCAGTTGATTATTGGCTGCTCCACAAATAATGGATACTTTTAGTTGGTTAATATTTTCGGTATTTAATACAGCACCCATGGCACAAGGTGCAAATATGTCAACATCCAATCCATAGATCGAATCCTTAGCCACAATTTCTGCTTTATGTTCTTTACTCACCCGAGCAAGCGACTCCTGATTCACATCAGCGATATATACTTTCGCTCCTTCTTTCGTTAAATAGGATACCAAATGTTCTCCAACCTTTCCAATTCCCTGAACGGCGATTCTTTTTCCACTCAGCGAATCGCTTCCCCACGTTTCTTTTGCAGAGGCTTTCATGCCCATATACACACCAAAGGCAGTAACAGGACTTGGATCTCCTCCTCCCCCTCTATTCTCCGATAAGCCAACGACAGAATCGGTTTCCATTTTAATATATTCCATATCTTTAATGGTCGTGCCTACATCTTCAGCAGTAATATATTTGCCATTCAAATTTTCAATGAATCGTCCAAATTTACGAAAGAAAGCTTCTGATTTTAATTTGTTCGGATCGCCCATGATCACTGCTTTTGCCCCACCTAAATTTAAACCCGCTATCGACGACTTAAAACTCATGCCACGAGCCAAACGCAGCACATCGGTTATGGCATCGGTTTCGTTGGCATAGTTATAAAAGCGTGTGCCTCCTAAACCGGGGCCTAGTACGGTATTATGAATACAAATTATGGCCTTTAATCCGGTGGCATTATCATTACAAAACACCATCTGCTCGTGGTCGAATTTGGATAATTGACCGAAAATAGTTGAATCTGCTGCGGTAAGGTTTTCTGTAGCTTGAGCCATGATAAATTGAGCGTTTTTTTAATTCGAGCGCAAAGGTATGTTTTTTTTTGATTCCATCCATGATTGCAATAAACCCCAAATACGCAATAACCGGGTATTTCAGTATTTGATGTGCTGGCGAAAATAAAATGATCCGCAAAGACCGTATCAATGCTGTTTCGTCATTCCTATTCTGAAGCCCTCCTTTCGCAGATCCTAGGTCCATGAACAAGTTACCATTGACGTATTTTGATGCTAACG
>CANNQU010000053.1 GCA_947507965.1 Bacteroidota bacterium | reverse complement strand
TTTTTGTGACAGTGCTCCTGGGTTTAACATGCCCCGGGCAGCCACAATCTTCCGAATATTTTTAGTGTATAATAATGGCTTCAGTGCATAGTGCCAGGAAAAAACACCATTAATATACAATACAGCAGGCGAGTGAATTTTTATTTCTCGCAGCAACACTGGTAATATAGCAGCCTGCGAACTATACCAAACCTTTGTATTTTCATTATAGCTTACCCACTGATCATGAGCAACCGTATGCAATACCGTTCCATCCAAATCCTTATTGCCGCAAAAAATATAAAACTCCATTCCTTCTGCTGCTCCCATGGTATCCACGAGATTGGCAATAGATTGAATGGGGCCGCCAGCTTTATAGGCGGGACTAAACCATGGTATTAGGATGAATATTTTTTCCAAAACGGCCGATAGTTCATCCTGAATTCTTTTTTCCAAACCAGGAAGATGACGAAAATGAGAAAACAAGATTTTACCAAATGCCCGAGGATGGTTTGCAATTCACAATCGGGGCGGATGGGGTAATAGAATACAAGTGGAACAAATAATAATAAGATGGGAAAATGTTTACTGTATTTATGAAATTGCTTTAAAACAAGATTATATAATAATCCCAAAACAAACATGAAAATACAACCACCAACTAAACCAAAATTGATATAGGCATCACCTATAGAACTTAAACCCATAGAAGTGCCAGAGCGTAAATTTAATCCAGTATATTTAGTAAATAAGGCACGATCACCTGCACGTAATTTATCGGGCGCCCAAACGCGCGGTAAGATGGCGGCTTCCACCAATTGCATAAGTTCTTCTCCCTCAGAAAATGGAACTTTTGAAGGAACCATTCTCATTATATTGGTAATTATAAAACCCTGGTTGATTCTAACATTACTTCCAGCTAAATTCGCTAAACTAAATAATTGATTATTATCTTGCTCTTCGTTATAAACTTTCTGAAAAGTTTCAACATCTGCTGCATCTCCTTTTGCTGTAGCCGCACGGTAAGAACCTTTTACTTGCTGGATAATAAGGACTACTATTATAAATGCAATACCGAATAAAATTTTAAAATTTATTCCTGGTTTAAATTTTATTGCCAGTACAGCACCTAGCATAATTACCCATGTCAATAAATCATGAAACATACCAGCCCCCAATGAAGAAACCACAATTGAACTGTAGACAACTATTACTTCAATAATTTTCAATTGCCTATTGCCAAGAATCAAAATAAAAGCACCTATAAATTTAAAATTTCCTAATAAGTAAAATACAAATGCCAGATCAGAAGAAAAAAATCCTGCAATAATACTAGAAATAAAACCAATGCCAATAAACCAATATGGCAAGGATGCATGTGCATCAGCAAATTTCTTAATTCCTATAGTATCGAGTATTTCTCCCTTTAATTTTCCTGCCTTTAAATGCAAGCCTAATATAAAACAAATAACAGCTGGTAAAACATATTCAAAGTACCTGGACTCTGGTACCTTCATAGTATAATATGAATACTGAAACTTATCTAAACCATAGTATGCCAATGTAGGCCCTAAAAACATTTGCATGCACATCAAAACACCAAACAAATACCTGATAGGAATTACAGTATCCAAAGAATAAAACAATAAGAAAACCTGGTGAATGAATATAAGTAGCGCAAAATAAGCATACCAACTTAAAGAAGGAAATAGCACAAATAAAATGATGGCTATACTCAAAAAAACAAACCAATTAATTCTTACCTTAAATAGTGAGTCAAACATTAAGCAATTTCATTTACTGTATTTTCAATAACCAAGGCCAAATTAGAAAGTGACCATTCGCTTATCAAATCACCAGAAAAAAGCCCCATCAAATGAGTCCGTTTTTTATCAGCTGAAAGAAGTTCTAATTTATTTAACAAATCTGTGTCAAGACTTGTTTTAAAAACAAAACCATTTTTCCCTTCTTTAATTAAATCAATGGCGGCACCACATCGTTCACTGGCTAAAATAGCTCTATTACAAGCCATTGCCTCATTAATAGATAATCCCCAGGTTTCACCAAGTGAAGGCAAAACATATACATCTGATATTCGATAAACAACAGGCATTTGCTGCTGATTTTGAAATGGTAGAAATATTATTTTTTTATTAGCACCAGCCTGCTGGATTAATGATTCTTTTAAATTTCCGTCTCCAACTAATAACAAATATGCATTGTCGTTATTTAATTTATTAAAAGAATTTATTAGAAAATACAAGTTTTTGGTAGGTTCGAATTTACCTGCATACATAAACACAATTGCCTCATCTGGAATTCCCAAGTCTAGTCTTTTTCTTTTCGCTAGTGTTTCAAATTCTTCCTGATTTTTTTGATATCTTTCATTGTCAACCGCATGTGGCGCGAATACTAACTTTTGCTCTTTTAAACCCATCGCTTTATAATAATCCAAATTATTCTTACCAACAAATAGTGCTTTATCAACATGCGTATATACCCATTTCAAAAATATTTTTCTGGCAATTCTTTTCAAGATTGAATCTTGTTTTAGCAAAGTAGAATCGCCTCTAAACAAAACAGGCAATTTTCCTTTAAAATACCGAAGGCAATTCAGGTGGGAATGAAAATTCCAACCATATACTAAAATTACATCTGCATTGAAAGCTAATATCCTCTTCACTAAATCAGGATTGACTATCCCTTTATAATGATGTGAGCCTGGTGATTTGGCTTTATTAGTGACAAATTCATATACATATCCTTCCAATAAAGGAATATCCCACTTAATTTCCTTTCCAAAACCTGGGTCAAATTTATTTTCCAAAACACTTTCTCCCCAAGTATAAAAAACTTTTATTGCAATGTTAGCTCTTTGAAAAAGTAGTTTGAATAAAGGTGCATTGTACTGAATGGGATGTGTAGTTATAATCGCTAATCTTTTCATCAACTACGCTATAACTTTATTTAAAAGATTGGCCAATAATCCAGTTACAGCTTTAGCAGAAAACTGTTCAAAATACGACATGTCCACTTGCGCAATTGAATACTGATTTTTAAAGGAATTGAATTCCCTAAATACTGTCATGAAATTTTCACTTATTTTATTTAAATCTTCTTCGCCATTAAAATCTAGTACAATTCCAGCATTAGAATTTTTTAAAACACTAACTGCAGTTGAATCACTATGCAGAATAGCAAGTATTGGTTTGGAACTCAATACTGCCTGATAGGTTTTAGAAGGTGTATAATGAGGTTCAGTACTACCTAAGATGAAAACTGCATCCGCAATAGCAAGATGAACCAATACATCGAGGTAAGGAATACGTTGGGGATATTCAAAAACGATGCGATTCCATAAATTATATTTTTCTGCCAATGGCCTAATATTGAAACTCTCGGCATCATTGGCCCTGCTGCCAGTTCCAATAAAATGAAATTCGATATTTTCAAAAACCAAATCATTTGCCGAAATGGTTTTAAATATTTGTTCCAATGGTTTATATGCTTTTGGCAACATAGCACCAGCATATACAAATTTTAATGTTGATTTTTTTTGAAATAAATAAGGTTCAATATTTAATTCCTTAATCTTTAAATGATCTGAAGCCTCTCCACCATATGGCATGGAACCAGTAATGACATTTGTAAGTAGATCAGGGTTTCTTTCCAGCACAGGTTGATAATATCCAGTGGCAACTCCAGTAATTAAACTACAATTTTTTACTGCCCTTGGTTCTAAGTACTTCGCCAATTTTGTGCTCCACCAATGCCTCGAAAACATTTTATCCGACCCCGGAAACTGGTGTACCCATGGATCGATATAATCTATACCGTATCGAATCCCTGTCTTCCTATGTAAATAAGAGCCAATTATAGCTATATAAAAAGAAGGAATAGGAATATAAACAAAATCAAATTTTTCATTTTGAATTAATTGCAATGCTTTTTTTCTTAATTGAAAAAAAGCACGCAAACCAATGTCTCCGATTAATCGAGGTTTGGTTACTCTATAAGCACCTGTTTTTTCAATTCTTTGATCAGTTGGAATTAATTGATGCAAATGCCAATCTGGTTGCTCTTCATAAAATTTTTCATGTACAGTAAGTATTACAGGATCCCATCCATAAAAAGGCAGATGTTGAGCAAATAGCCTACTCCGGTGCACAGCAGCTAAATTACTGGGAGGATAGTGGGGAGAAATAATTAGAATTTTACGCATCTATTGTAAGTGATATTCTAGCAATTTAAAAAGCTGCTTTTGCTCTGTTTCCCAATTCATAATTTCCTTACCTAGTTGAAGTGAAGCAGTTCGGTGTGAATTTAATACGGAAGGATTATTAATATAATTCTTAATTAATTGAGCAATTTGGTCACTATTACCTTGTTCATATACAACACCTATATCGGGATGTTGTTGCCAGAAGTCGGATTGTGCTGCTGTTCTAGAAAATAAGATGGCGTTCCCTGCAAGTAAATACATGAATATTTTGTTTGTTAGACATATATCCCGGTTAGGTATATATGGAATTTCACAAGCCAAACCAATATGGCAATTTGCTGCCAACGATACAATTTCAGACTCAGCTACTGAGGGATGAAAGCGAATGGAAGAATCTTTTAAACCAGCAGTTGAAACCAGTTTTAAAAAATAGTTTTTTGTTGTTGCTGATAGGGTACCTAAAAGCAACAGTTCAATATTGTATTCCTTTAAAGACCCAAGAGCTGTAATGATAGATTCCAATCCTCTGTTGATACCAATAGTTTGTGAAAACCAGAAGAGTCGCAAACCTGTACCCTGAATTTGGGTTAGATTTTCAGGGACATATGCAACAGAAAAACAATTATTAATTGTTGAAATATCCAAAAAAGGATAGAGTTCTTTGTATTGATGAGAAATTAAATTACTAGCCGTTGTTGCA
Source organism: Bacteroidota bacterium (assembly GCA_947507965.1). Taxonomy (GTDB): domain Bacteria; phylum Bacteroidota; class Bacteroidia; order UKL13-3; family UKL13-3; genus CAINMV01. The sequence continues at coordinate 16,993 of CANNQU010000053.1, read as the reverse complement.
TATGTAAGAAAAGGTATATACTTATCTTCAACCTGCTGTACTTTATTCCAATGAGCTGTACCCTCCAGATCTTCACCTCTGTGAAAATCCTCAAAATCAAAAGCAGCTTTTGATTCATAAAATCTAGCAGCCTTAATTATCGCAGGCAATGCCCCTAGATTATGCCCAATATATAAGTCAGCCTCGTAGCGAATTGCTTTTTTAGTTAATTCTTGACTAAACAAGGCGCTTGACCGTATGGCAGCATTATAAATATTTCCAAAATATTTGTAAACAAATTGATAAATTTTTTGGCGTAACCGAGCATATAAAAAAAGAGACTGCTGCTGACCTTGATGATAACCAACTCTAATCCATTTAATTTTCGGATATTTTTTAAAAAGAATTATATCATATTCATCAGCCCACTGTGAAATAGGGCAATATAATACTTTAATAGTATATCCCTTTTTATATAATGAAATCGCTTCTTTGACCAATCTTGGATTAGCAGATGGTTGGCCATGTGATAGTATTACGATAATATTTTTATGTAGATTCAAAGAAATTTGTCAATTAATAACAATATATTTTTAAGTTCCAAAATATTGCTCATAAGTTAAAATTAACTTTTATTAACTCGCCTTTTATGGCTGAGGTGTAAGTGTAATTTGTTAATGCGCTGAAGAAATGCATTGAACAACCCGGTTTAAACCTATCATGTAATTCAATAATTAAACAGTCAACCGTACTTAACCAACCATTATTATTTGAAAACAATTCTAATTCAGCCCCTTCAATATCAATTTTAAATAAATCTATTTTTTTAATGTTAAACATACTAATGATAGATAAAACATCAATAGTTTCAATATATTGACTACTAATCGATTCTTCACTACTTACAAAAAAAGAATCATTTGCGCCTAAACTATTTAAGTATATACCATTACAATTATACCAAAGCGCCTTTTTAAATGAATGTATCCTTGGTGCAGATTTAATATTCTTGATAAGTAACTCGTAATTGCTAGGATCAGGTTCAATTGTTATAATTGTTGCATTAGGATATTTTTTAGAAAAAAAAAGTGCCGTTAATCCAATATTTCCACCTGCATCTATTACAAATTCAGGGCTGTCTTTCCCCAAATTATCATATTCTAATTCCACAAATACTTGATAAAAAATGTCAACATCAGAAGTTTTGTTACGTAAATATATTTTCCCGAAATTTGAAAGGCTTACTTCATTTAGTTTAAATATATATAAAGCAACATACAGATACGTACCATTTATAAATCCAAAACGATTCCAGTATTTAAAATATTTTAATAATACTGTTTTCATAATTAGTTTACAAGGGAAGTATCAAATATTGGGTTGGGAACAAACAAAGGCTTTTTTAATGAAATGCTTTTTAACAACATATTATAATTAGCATACATTAAAGTGGTGTCAAAACCAAATTTTAATGGAGTATCTATGTCAAGTATTTTCAAAGCGCCTTCATAAGTCAATGCATAAGCGTGTGTTCCACCATAAAGGCCAGGCTTATTCAGTTTAGTAGAAAAAGAACTAGGAAAATATCGTTTACATAAATTACCTGAAGACAAACCTTCAGTAATTGTAGGTCTAATAAAATGTTTTAGTTTCAGTAAAAATCGTGTGAATGAATTTTCAGACCATTTAGATAAGGGATTAAATCCTAAGTAAAACAAATCCCAGTACTCGGGCAATTCCAAAATTGCACTTTGAAAATAATCAAGCATATTTTCTAATAGCAAAGCATCATCTTCTAAAATTAATACCTTATTTAACTTTCTTTTTACAATTTCCTGTTGAACTAAATAATTGCTCATTGCACATCCTAATTGCCCTTTGTTCCATACTTTGCATCTGTCAAAAGATAAATTATTTGTTTTAAAGAAATCAATAGGGAAATCTTTAATAAATTCAATTGAAGGAAATAATTCTTTACCATCAACTCCGGGAAATATTTCAAATTCAATAGTAGGATATTTAGAGCTAAAATTTAACAATCTGCTTGAATTCCTTTTAATAGAAATTAGGAAAATCTTATCAAAATATTTATTCAAAGGATGAATCATTGAAAAAGTTCTAAATATTGTTTTGCAACCAATTTAACGTCAAATGTCTTTTCAGCATATTGTCTACACAAATTCCGATTAACATTTTCAATTTTTTTCAAAGCCTCCTTCATTTCTGTTATTTCTGTTACTACAAAACCAGTAATAGTATCTTTAATTACTTCCGGCATTGCAGCTATATTGTAGGCTAATACAGGTGTGCCGCAGGCCATTGCCTCTACCATTACCATTCCAAAAGCCTCTCCTGTTCTTGCAGGAAACAACATAGCTTTTGCGGCACCTAAATATTTATTCTTTCCTTTATCATCCAAAGTTCCTACATAAATAATTTGTTTGCCATCAATATGCGGTTCAATTTCATTTTTAAAGTATGATTGCTCTTCCTTAAGTCCAGATATATTTCCTGCTAAAATTAATTTATTATTCGTTTCCAATGCTATCTGAATAGCCTCATGTGCACCTTTTAATCTTTCAAGCCGGCTTAAGAAAATTAAAGGTGCATCGGCTGTAACTTCTACTTGTGGAGTATATTTACTGAAATCAATAGCGTTGAATACTGTAACCCACTTACCTGCTGTGTTGCCTGTTTTTACACACCAATTACTAGGGGCAGTAAATACCAAATTCTTATTGGATAATTTGTTTATTAGCTTTATATTTCTACCATTTATTACTCTTCCATAACTCATTATTTTTTTAATAGGATGATTTAGAATGGGTATGAGATATGCCAACCTTCCAAAGTTGTGAATTAAATCAAAATAATTTCGATGCTTCCACAAAAATTTCCATGCTTTGGGTATTGCCAAAAGGGCATCCCATTTTTTGGGAGGAAACCTCTCCTTGCCAAGTGAATGAATTGTACATCCTTCAACAACAGAACCTTCAGTTACCAGTAAATGTACTTCATGGCCAAGTCTTGCATATTCTTTGGCAAACATATACACCAAACGTTCGTGGCCACCGTATCCTTTTGGTGGCACTAAAATGCCCGGGTCCATTACAATTAATATCCGCATTGTTTAGCTGAGAAGGGTTTCATAAATTTTGTAGTACTCATCTCCAACCTGCTGGAAACTTCGTGGTGATTGTACTTTACTCTTTAACTGTTGTATCAAACTAGGCTCATTAATACAACGGTTCAATTGTTCTTTCAAGGAGTTGATATTTTTAAACTGAAATAATAACCCATTTTCGTTGTGCCTTATCTGTTCTGCATTGCCATACACATTGCTAGCAATAACAGGAATACCCGCTGCAAATGCTTCCTGTATCACCAGTGGACTCATTTCAGAAAAAGTAGAACACAAGCACAATGCATCATACTGCTGCATGGTAGGCACCACTGCTGCCTGTTGCAGTTTTCCTTTCCAGTGAATATTGGAATGACTCTTTGTTTTGTTTCTCCAGCATTCTTCATAGGCTTCATCATCAGAATTGCCATAAATATCCAGTTCAATCTTTTCATGATCCAGTTCTTCCATGGCTTCAAGCAGCAGGTGCAACCCTTTGAACGGATTGATGCGTCCCAAAAACAATAATCTTATTGGAACTGTTTTTTCACGCTTGTGATCAAAAGCCGGCACACTAACTTCAAACGGTAAGCCCTGTGGCACATAACAGATTTTTTCTTCCCGCACACCGTTCAGCAATAATATCTTTTTATACCAATCTGTAAGCACCACTACTTTATCACAATGCTGTACCAGTGTTTCGAAATTTTTCTTCAGTCTTTCAATAATGTGCACCGTACCTAAGGCAGTTCCCGCTTTACTGTTCCATTTGGTTGTATCAATGCCCAGTTGATTGAATACAGATGATACTGGTAACAGCAAAGCATTCAGGGCCTTGTTTCCCTTTGCATGCAGGTAACAACTGCTGCATTTTTGTAAACGGATCAACCCATCGCAGAGCACCTGCTCTTTATAAAAGAGGTTTCCTGTTTTACAGGTATTACCGGCCAGGTGAAAAGTAATCACTACTTTGGCACCTGCACTTTTTGCGGCAATGATATGATGTACTGTAATACCGTTGCTGCCTGCCAGTTCATGAAAATGAACTACAGCTGGTTTTTTATTTTGTACGTGTTCTTCAAATATTTTTAATCCATCCGGTTTTCTAAAACCCATCATAAGCGAACGGTCTACCACCGAAGGCTCGGCATATTGAAAAACGGGCAGCCCATCATGCTTATAATATGCAGACTCCGGCTCACCATAATGCGGAATAACAATTTCTACCTCAATCCCTTGTTGCTGCAGCTTTTTGCTTAAGGCCCAGGTGTACACTTCAGTTCCTGCAGTCTGCTGCGGAAGAAAATGATTGAGAACGTGCAGAACAAGCATAGCAGACTAAATAGTAAATGAAGAAACAGCTCCGTCTTTAATAAAAGCTGCCGCCAATGTGGTTCCTTTTATAAAATATACCGGGCCCTTTTGTTGCGGAACCCATTGTTTCAAAAATTTTACTACGCCAAAATAAGGTGCATCATGCCACAATATCCAGCCACCCTCCTGTTTAATTAACTGTAAGGCTATTTTAGTATCGTTGGCCACATAGGATTCGCTATGTGCCCCGTCAATAAAAACAAGGTCCATTTGATGTTTATACGGGTCAAAATCAAAATCAGCAGAATCACCCCAAAGCTGTTCAATCTGTTGTTGCTGCGGAGTATGCAAAAAACGCTCCCCGCTTACAACTTTTGATGCAAGTTCTACATCCACAGAACCCGTTTCAAGCGAAACCGCACTTGTTTCAGCAGGCAGGTTGAGGGTAAAAATTTTTCCGTTGCTGACCTGCAGGTTCAATGCCATGGCCAGGGTAGTGCGTCCGTCAAAAGTTCCTATTTCAAAGATGCGGTTACAGGCTTTATCTTTTACAATAGAGGTGATGGCAGCCAGTTCAAATGCAGTTGTATTGTGTTTTCCGGCTTTTACCGGGGCCAGTATAACCTGCAGGTCATTATTTTGCAGCAGATCAGACAGGTCAACATAATTTTTTCCGTAAAAAGAAAATTGCAATGCTTCATAAGCTTGCGATAGCCGGTGCCTTGCTAGTTGTGAAAACGGGTATTGAAATATATTTGAAATTATTTTCAGGAACAATACAATGGTGTACCTCCAGACTATCAGAATTTTAGTCATTTTTTATAGTGTTTTTTTTTGATGCCCCTTTCCATGCCCTTTAAAAATAAAATGATCACGGTCTGCTATCCAAAACCCCTGTGTAGAAAGGCGGTTAGTATACATCGGAGCTGCTTATTTTTTTGCCCTGCGAAAGAAGTGTATTTAATTTTTCCAGGTAAGAGAAATCGACTTTGCGGAATAAACAACAGAGGTCGCTGAATCTGAACTTCATTTTTTTCCACAACTGTATCCCGGTTACAATTTTTCCTTTCATAAAAGTATGACCAACCAGTACTTTAATATCCAGTACATTACAATTATTCCGGTACAGCGCCAGTTCAGCGGGGTATTCTTTAAACCAGGAGTTTGAAAGAATTTCCGGGTCAATAATAACATTATTATTGTATCATTTAAATTCTTTTATCAGGGTCTGGCTCTGCTGGCTTACAGATGTACGCCAGAACATAATATTAATTGGAACCAGTAAAACTGGCCCCTCCATAGCGATGCGCTTCTTTATATGCGTATCCGAGGAAATATATTCATTGCTAAACCCTCCTATTTCACGGAATGTATCCACTTTAAAAACAGTTTCAGCCAACCCGCTAAAAGATATGGGCAAATTGGCCTCATATACCCAGTTCAGGATTTCCAGTGATTGCCTCAGCACCTGAAAAACACAAAAAGTGAGATGGTGACTCTAGGCTCCACATATTGAAACAGCTTCCGGATACTGATCAATATATTCACTCAGATTACGCAGGGAATGTTCATAAAGTATATCATCGCCATCTACAAAAATTATATACCTCTCTTTCGATTCCTGTAATTCTCGATTACGGTTGACCCACTGACCAACATTATGTTTATTAGGACAGGCAAGTAGACAGGGATCCTTGTATTCGCTTATAATTTGCTAGGAATCATCAGTTGAACAATCATCAGCAATAATTAATTCGATATTTCAATAAGTTTGATTTTTTACACTTTCCAAAATTTCAATAATATAACGTGAATAATTATAACATGGAATATCAATTGAAACCAAAGGGAAATCTTTCATCAGTATTATTATACTTTACTTAGTATTACCCAAAATATTAAATAAACACTTAATTATGCATATAAATTAAAATTGAAAAATGGCCAATAAGATATCTTTGAAACCAAAATTGGCTAATTTAAAAGCTTTAAGCATTTTTAATATATTTCCAGTACGCTTCAAATACTTTATTGTGTTGATTAGAAAGCGACGTTTGCTTTTTAACAATAAATAATTTCTCTCTTTAATAGTAAGTGGCAATTCTGGTAATTTCATAGCATTGTCAAAATACTTGTAACCTTGGTAGAGGTAAGCATATTGATTTTTATTCTCTTGCTGATTATGTATTCTATAATTAAGATAAGAGTATGGCATCAGCAAAATTGGAGCATTACTTGCTGTTTTAATATTGAAATACATATCATTTGCAGGCCCATAATCCTCGGGATACCCGTTCATTTTAAAATAATAAGATTTCCTGAATACTCTTGCACCAGGTCCACATGCAAGCATATTATTTTCAAAAAAATGTTTTCTGATGGCTACTGATGAAGACATAAGCATTTTTTCAGTGATGTCTTTTGAATAATAAATAGTACTATGTTGTGCTTCTGGAAATTCATTAAAAGAATCAACTATGTAAGATATCGCCTCAGGTTGTATAGTATCATCAGAATCTACATACATTAGAAAAGATCCTTTAGCATAGGAAGCAGCTTTATTCCTGTTTGGATAATCACCTAAATTTTTTTCATTAACAAAAACCTTAATTCGCTCATCCCTTTCCCCAAAAGATCTGGCAATATTCACCGTATTGTCTATAGAATGATCATCCACAATAATTAATTCAAAATTAGCATATGTAGATGCCAAAATACTTTCAATTGCCTCTGTAATATAAACTTCCCGGTTATATGCAGTCATTAATACGCTTACTATTGGCTCACTTATTAAATTACTTACATACATGATTTCTAAAATGATTTATCCCAATTCCATTTACGATTATCAACTTCATTCTTTTGAAACGCAATACAACTAAAATCCAGCCCCAACTCTTTATCTGTTTTAAAGTCGATTGTTGGATACGCCCTCATTTTGAAGGGCAAAATATTGAAAAGAAAAGTCAAAATAGAAACACCCAGTTTTTTCTTAAGGGTTTGCTTTTTTTGATTGTGAGCGGCTAGTTTACTGTAATGAGGAAGTGTATTGATAAATCTTGCAACTCTTTGTACTCCTGGCCATCCTCCGCCACAATCATCCAAAATAACAACCCCTCCCACTTCTAATATTTTATCAATAAAATAAAAATCCTGTAAAACCACATCGAATATCTTTGTTGTGTCTATATATGCATATTGAATTGTATACTTTTCATGATACAACTTTGTGAGTACCATATCAGAAAAATCAGATTCAATCTTTAAATATTTAGTTAAACCCTCTTTTTCAATATTATGTAAAGCCGCAGTCCCCCAATATTCGTCAGGTTCAATAACAATATGAGCTTTATCTAAGGAATTTATCTCCTTGTGTTTTTCGAGAATAAACAACGTTGAAATACCATAAGCAAAACCAACTTCTAGTGTTTTTTGGGGCTTAACTAAATCAAATACTTGTTGAAGAAATAAGCCTTGGTCTTTGGTGGTATTTGAGTGTAGGGGTATACGTTCTCCTGAATTATTGCTCTCAATTGTACCCTTTTCAAAAATTTCAACTAATACTTTAAGCATTTTTATAACAACTTTTAATGACCCTAAGGGCCCGTGTGATAAAATTAGGAATCCATGGCTGATCGAGCAGGGAACCATAAATCCTTTTAGAAGGTTTATATCGTACTGGTTTGCGATACAGTTCTGTAATTTGATGCTCTATCAATATGGTATTTTTTATTGGACTAAAAAGTTCATTTGCCAGGCTGGAGCAATTAGCACTGATTTCAGCAAATTTTTCTTTCTGTTTTATTAAAAGTCTAATCCCCCTGGCATATAGCCAGGGTTGATTGTTAGCTATTTTTAAGCCAGTGATATTATCAGTTACCAATTCTTCTATTCCCCCATTAATATCATTTACCAGTGGTATCACACCTGCCTTCATAGCTTCAATCAATGATATTGGCATGCCTTCAGCTAGTGATGGCAAAATAAAAAAATCCATACTTTGAAGTACCCTAAATACTTCCTCATTTTTTAAATCTCCATACAATTGAACGGAACTGTCCCCCCCCCAACTCGCTTTACAATTTGAGTTTTGAGGTTTATTTCCGACAATATGCCAGTGTAAAAAAATATTTTCATTCTTGAGTAACTCATCGATTACAGGAAGTAAATGGTAGCCTTTGTCCTCAGTAAGCCTGCCTATGAAAATGATATTATTCTTAAAAGATTCTTCCTTTTTAAACGTGATATCCGGAACAGGAAAACGCAGATAAATTACATCATTTGCCCGATTGGGTAATAGTACCTTTAAGCGGTTTTTAATATTACTTGCAACTGTTATAAATTGATTGATAGCAGAATCGTGAGCTCTAGCTAATTGGTAATAATAATCATAATCTCCATGTAAAAACATCACTACCCTGTTTCGCAACCCCAAACTACTTAGCACTCCCAATTCCAGCCAATCGTGGGCTACTACTATTGCTTGCTCATCAGGCAACAACTTCGCTAACATTTTAGAGATATAATAAAAATTCCAATTAGAGGAATAATAAAAAACCTGTTCTGATAAGGCACCTTTTAAATTATGTATGGCGTAGTTCGGTTGGTTAAGTTTGTTAATAGTATAAATAACATGATTTTCGATTGCAGGAGTTTGTGAATACTTCAGTAAGTTTTTGATGACAGAAAGTACACCTCCTCCCTTGCCATTGTGAAAATGATATACCTTTATTTTAGTCACTTTTTAATACTCCAACTAATGAACGATAATAGCCAATATACAGTTGCGTTGTTTTGTCTGCATTAAAATCAGTTAAAACCCGCTCCCGGCCATTGATTGAAATTTGGTGCCGCAGTTCATTCTTAACGATTAACTTTTTTAAAGCAGCATGAATTTCCCGATAGCTTAACGGATTAATAAGTAGCCCACTTTTTTCTTGTTGCAACAAATCTGCCATACCCCCGTTTTTACTTCCAATAATTGCTTTACCGGAAGCCATCGCCTCGGAACAAGTATAAGAAAAACTTTCAAATAAACTAGGTAAGAGTACAATTTCTGTAGGTGATATTGCATCAGGCAAAGCTTCATAGGACATTCCATCCATCCATTCAACCTGATTAATAACAGGCTTAAGTTCTTTTTGCATCCAGGTTTTCATGCTTAATCCAGCGTGTGGCCCCATGCCATCATCTCCAATGACCCTGAATTTCCAGTCTGGAAATTCTTGCAATATTCGTTTCATCACTTTTGTAGAAACAACCAATCCTTTCAGCACATTCAAACGTCCAAAAAAAACAATACGTTTATAGGTTATTTCCTTATTGATTGGTATTTGTAACCACGCTTTTGATGGCAAAAATATATTGGGTATTAAAACAATCTTAGCGGGGTTTATTTGCCAATGATCCACCACCCATTTTTTCATTGATTCAGATGGTGCTGTAATAAAGTCAGCCAATTTTATAAATTGATAATCTGTATCTTCGTCTTTTTTATATTTTTTCCAATAGCCTAAATCCCATTTTAATCTTCGTAAGGCTCCTAATACAAAACGAAGCTTCATTAAAAAAGGAATGCATGATTTTTTTAAACTCTCTACCAGGAAGTTTGGTGCATGCAACCTTACAATTAATCTAAGTTGTGGAAATCTTTTTTTTATTTCCCAGGCATTACTCCCAATCTCGGGACTCTCCATACAATCAAAAGGAACCAACTGATGTTGAACGGTAAAACTATTCAGCACTTTATCTCTGTAATCTGCCACATCTTTGCACTCTACCCAATGCACTGTGTAGCCATTATTTTTTTTAGTAGCTGTTCGGCAGGGGCTTCCGGCAAACACATGAATATCAAAACCATTTGCTGCTAATGCCGTCGCAATTTGCTGTACATATGTGCCAATCCCTCCCTTGCCTGTGTCGGGTGGAAATTCGTAAGAGATGAAAGCAATACGCATTATGATCTGCTCATATTAGATTATATCTTATTATACATTTAAAAACAAAACGGCTTAATTCAGTCATGCTCATTTGTGACACAACTGATCTGTTGAAAAGGAAACGCAGAAAACCAAACTGGAACTCACCCAGCGTTCGCAAATTAATTACCCAGTAATTTTCAATTAGCTGTTTAATGGCTGAACGATTGTTATCTGTATGTATTGCAGCTAATAACTTTTTCCGCCATTGATATTTGTTGATAATTGAGGCAGCAGTATTATTTGCTATCTGATTAAAAAAATAATAGTGTGTATTTAATTGTTCTTTACCAGGAATAAAATTGAAAAAATCCACCAAAACTTTCTGCCGGATAATGTTTGATTTTTCAATCAACCTGTTTCTCTTTGTTATGATTGTTTGGCTGTCATGTAGCCTGTAGTACAACAATACTTCCGGGAGATTTTTGCCCTTTGTAACTTTCAGCAAATCTACCCACAGGTTATAGTCTTCACAGGGTTCATAATCGATTGAATATGTTAAATTATTTTGAATTAGCACTTCCCTATTAATCACTACAGAAGGATGGGCAAAGGGAGAATTAACAATGGTATAATTCTTGATATCACTATCCTCCACAGGATATTTCCAAACTTCGGCGGGTTTGACTGCATGAATGGTTTGAATGAATGAACCTGCAATTCCATAATCACTATTGGCTTCTAAAAAATTCACCTGCTTTTCCAAACGGTTAGAAATACTAATATCGTCACTATCCATTCTTGCAATGTATTTTCCCTGTGCCCTTTTTATACCATCAATTAGGCTTTCTGTATAACCGTTTCTTTGCTGCTTCTTTATCAGTTTGATCCTTGTATCAGCAAATGATTCAATAATTGCAACTGTTGCGTCGGTTGAGCAATCATCATAAATTAAGAATTCTATATTTTTATAGGTTTGATTTAATATACTTTCTATCGCCTGCCTGATATAAAGCTCAGTATTAAATGCAGGCATAATTACAGATACAAGTGGTTGCAAAAAGTTTATTTAATAAATGTAATTTCTTTGAATTCCAATTGTTAATTCATTCGTATTGTAATAAAAGAATCCATTTTCTTTTAGCAATTCATAAATATTATTTCTAATTCCAAACTCATCATGAATTTCAATGACAACACATTTCACCTTTTTAAGGAATCGCTTTGCATAGTCATTACTCTCAAACAATTTTACTTCAGCTCCTTCAATATCTATTTTCAAAATATCAATAGCTTCTGCTGTTTTTTCAATCAATTTAGCTAAAGAGTAACCCTTAATTATTTTTCCATCACCAGATTCCGAAAGGGCAATAGACCATTCCTCCCTATCTCTAAACTCCCTGTTAATAAACAAATCAGTATCCTTATTCCAAACACCTCCTTCCAGAATTGTATAATGAAATAAACCACAACCTTCAAAATTTAAACGGATCATTGCTACATTTTCTTTAAATGGCTCAATAGCCATGAAAGATGCATTTGGGAAATGTTGAAAAAAGTATATACTGGCTAAACCAATATTGGCACCACAATCAACAATTAGTTTTGCAGGAGTGAAGAAAAACTGGTTGTATATTTCTATAACAGATTTATATTCTTGTTTTAAAATCACTTGTGCAAAAACTTTTGTATCACTGCTGTTCATCCTGAGTTTTATAATACTTTGATTTGAAGGTTCAAGTTTTTGAGCTATGTATTTTTCCCCATTTATCTCTATTATTCCATTTTTAAAGGCAGAAATTATTGAGTAAAGCTTCTCAATCCTTTTCTCTCTTTCGGCCCTTTTTCTTTGATTAAAAGGGCGAAGTTTAAACCATAGTTCTAGCTGGTAGAAAAAATAAAAAACGGCATCTTTAATACCATATTCATTATAAATAAAACCTAACTCTTCCAACATGATCAACTATTCAATTTTATTTTACTTAAAAAACCCTTATTGTTTATTATTTGCGTACAAATCTGCCTGCGGGAAAGATAAATGAAAATTAACTTTCGCAGAAATAGGTAGATGATGTAAAACTCTTTTTAAAATAGAGTTGATCATGTACCCTCTCTGAAAGGTATGTTCAGCATTTACATTGACCAGCTTTTTTTTAATATTTTCATTAAAGTGCTTTTCTACCAAGTGTTGCAGTTGACTAAAAATATGATACTCATTTAAGTAAGCATTCTTTGCTGCTTTAATTGCCGGGAGTTGTTGCATGTATGAATCTTCATCCAGTAATTTTTCAATTTTTTTTACAGCACAGTTAAAGTTTGTAGGATCAATTAAAAGAAATGAATCCGGATTGAAATATTGCTCTATGTTTGTGCAACCGTAATACAGTGGAAGTGTATTTGTTAAAAAGCAGTCTGTGATTTTTTCTGTAAAATAACCAGGGATTGCAGAATTCTCAATAGCAACAGAATATTTATAAGGTGCAAGTGCATCATATTTATCTTTTATGGGATTAAACCCTCTTCCAAATACATCCAACTTGTCTTTGAAATGTCCTATAAGCTTATTTACAAAAGCATACCTCAACTTGTGGCCGGGTAACCATGTTTGGTCCGAGCAAACAACAGATATGTTTTTAGACTTAGGTATATCTTGATTAGAAGAGAGGAAATCAAAACTTCTATCTACCATCCAGGTATTTAATTCATGTGTAGGTAGTATTCGTTTATGCTCCAAATCAGTTCGGCAAGTAATTATTGCTGCAAATTGATTGAGAAAATACTTATTAAAAAAACGCTCTTCATGTACCTCATCTGTTAGATAAATAACATTTTCTGGGGGGCAAAAAGTTTTTTCTTTTAACCCTTTTATCCCTCCCCAGATTATCCAAAAATCAACTTCCTGTTCAGATTCATCAAAAATAAATTTGTATTTGCTTTTTGGGTCTGTTGGAATACGGGTATTAAAATCTATATGGGACCATGGTGTAGATACTTTGATTTTAATCATACAAATAATGTTGTTTGGAATTAATTTCGCTGTGCAAATGAATCTATATACAATGATCGTTCTCTTAGTACTGTGAATGAAAAACCATTATCCACAAACCGTTGCTTGATATCATTTAAAGAATTCCATCCATCATGTGTTTCTAAATAAACAGTACAAGTAGTTGGTAATCTGCTTATACATTCTGGAAAAAAATCAAGTTCGCTCCCTTCAATATCCATTTTCAAAACGAAATTGTCACTATTTCCAATTTTCGCCAAAATTTCATAAAGGTCGATTGTTGGTATATCCACATACTGCCCATTTACCTCCCCTTCGACCTTTTTCACTAAATTACTACCCCACAATTCCAAGGAGACTTCTCCCTTTTTTAATGAAAGTGCATTGTTATGACTACTAAAAAGCTCAATATTATTTTCGTTTGCGGCATTCAACAATTTCCTGTAATTGTCTGGCTGTGGTTCAATACAAATCGTTTTACAATTAGGGAATTTTCCAGCCATTAAAAAAGTGAAATATCCACGATAAGTTCCACAATCAATGCAATAATCGGGGTTAAATTTCAATAGATTCAGGTTATATATCTTGTATATCATGAACTCCTCACAAATGGCCATTTGAAAATTGTCATCTAAGTCAAAGTCAATTGCTACGTTCCCAAATTGAGGCAATTTCAATTTTACAAATCTGTCATCAGCAGACCGTTTGCATATTTTTCTAAAAGGCGATACCTGTTCAATCTCAATGGCTTTTCGAAAATTAAAAAGTGCTTTTCGATTGTTCCCTTTTCTATATCTTAATTATAAAAAATCAAAGAATTGAAAAACAATTCAAAATCTTTCAGTGTCTGTTTAAATAAACAAATGATTTTTTTATTTTTTTTGCCCATAAATACGTTTTAGCATTTTTTTTCCAACAGCTAATAATTTGGCAATATCTTTATAAATATTTATTCGCCACAACTTCATTTTATAAGCAAATATTTGTTTTTTACTAAAGATCGGCGCATCAAAAAATCCATTGATTTTAGCAATTGTTGTTAAAAACAACCGGTTATTTAAATGAACAGCATCAAAGTAATAGCTTTCGATTGTAAGTTTAGAAGAAGTATCAATTAAAAAAGTGCTGATATCAAGAAAAATTATACCAGCTTTGTTCGCTTTGGTCTTAAGTTGAATATTAAAAAACTCAGTAACAGTATTTCTTTGTTGAACTGTTCCAAAATATGGATACTGCAAATTAGGGTTTCTTTCTTCATAATTTGCTGAGTACACTGCATTCCAAATTACTATTTTGAAACCGTACTGATGTACCTCAGTGATCAATTGCCAATAATTTGAAATACACTCTTCAACAATTTTCTCAAATCCCATATTTTTAATTTCACACTGTTTTAATATATGAGCTCTACAATCAATTTCGCCAAAGGAGAATAGAATCATATCATTTTGAGGATCTAAGTTGGTAATGATAGTTTCAATCTTTTCCTTACTTTTTGTTGTTGTTCCATATTTGTTACAATTAAATGCCAGTGCCGATCCAAGCCTGTAACAATAAATTTTTTGTAATAAGCTATTTTCAACAACAGGATACTCACCCGGAATGGTATCATATCCTAAAAAAAAAGCACAATGACTGTCACCTATGCAATGTAGATTCATATTAAATTTTCCAAATAGCTTTTCCTACCGTCATTCCTAAACGCTGGTTAAATGGCCTTCCATCGTGGTAAAAATTTTCAACAGTAAAACAGAGCACTTCATCTACCCAATCAATAAAATTTCTGTTTTGGTCAAATATACCTATCGAAAGTATATAATCACCGGGTGCCAGATTTGCTAAAAAGGAAAGCTTGATTTTATTACCCAAAACGGCTGCCGCAATCTTTTCTCCCAAATCTTCCTGAAAGGCTCCAATTAAAGGCTCCCCAGAGCTGTTGTATACGATGGCAAAAAATTCTACAAAAGTAAATTGATTACGGTCCGATATCTCAAAGTCAATATCAACAACTACTTCATCATTAATTTTAACCTGATTATCAGTATGGCTGATTATTTTCCCTGCGGTAAGAAAAATACTTTTATTTCCTGCGATATGATTAAACTCTCCTTTATCCTTCTTAGCCCTTTTTTCATAATGTGTAACAACGTCATTAATATGTCCAATAC
This sequence comes from Bacteroidota bacterium, assembly GCA_947507965.1. GTDB lineage: Bacteria > Bacteroidota > Bacteroidia > UKL13-3 > UKL13-3 > CAINMV01. The sequence continues at coordinate 1,486 of CANNQU010000053.1, read as the reverse complement.
ATTCAACTTGTCCTTGTTTTAATAAAATCCCACTGTTGCATAATTTTTTAATAGAATTAATGGAATGGCTTACAAACAAAACAGTCCTTCCTTCACTTTTACTAATATCCTTCATTTTCCCCAAACACTTTTTCTGAAATTCTGCATCTCCTACTGCCAATACTTCATCAACAATTAATATTTCGCTTTCAAGATGTGCAGCAACAGCAAAGGCAAGGCGTACATACATTCCACTACTATATCTTTTTACAGGAGTATCAATATACCTTTCTACACCAGCAAAATCTACAATCTCATCAAATTTGCGCAATATTTCTTTTCGGGTCATCCCCAGTATAGCCCCATTCAAAAAAATATTATCCCTGCCACTCAATTCAGGATGAAATCCCGTACCTACTTCCAATAAACTGGCAATCCTGCCTTTGATTTTAATATTACCCGTGGTCGGTGCTGTTGTACGACTCAATATTTTTAAGAGGGTACTCTTACCTGCGCCATTGCGCCCAATAATACCCAACACTTCACCCTGTTGTACTTCAAAATTTATATCCTTTAATGCCCATACATAATCAGAATCTCCCTTTGCTGTTCGATCATTGGTTTCCCCAATTTTAATATAAGGATCTTCCTTGCCCCTGATGCGATGCCACCACCTGTTTACATCATGTGCCAAGGCCCCCGTACTTACCTGACCTAGCCGGTATTGCTTGGAGAGATTTTCAACTTTTATGATGGGGGAAGACATGGGGGAAGAGGTTGAGGTTGAGGTTGAGATTAAGATTGAGATTAAGATTGAGATTAAGATTGAGATTTAGGTTAAGCAGGTCCTAATGATTTGGTTGGACGGGTTTAATTTAAGATTTAGATGAATAGTTCTGTTTGGAATGCAAAGCCTTTTTAAATTGCATTTACTTTATTATTATCTGCTGAAATTTCCCAATAACCACCTTTATCTGGGCCAACCCTTTTCAATATGTTCATGGCTTTTAACTTACTTATATTTAGCTGTACTTTTCGTTGGGAGATTCCAATTTGAATAGAAATTTTATTAGCTGTAATATAAGGATTTACTTTAATTAATTGTAGCATTGCTTGCTGATTTTGACTCAATGTTTCTACGACCTTTTCTACGACCTTTTCTACGACCTTTTCTACGACCTTTTGATCAGTAGAAAAAACAGTTACTCTAAAACCATGCTGAAAATTTTCAAATAAAGGAGCCGGTAATTGGTTAGAAACAAATTGTTGCTGAATCCTTCTTATACCAGAACCATATTTCTCAATTACACCTGCTTCTTTAAACATAACCGCCAATTTCTTATTACGGGTTTGAGAAATATAGTTTCCCTCCACTAACTATTCAATACTTATTGTATCAGGCAATGCGCCAGGGTTAAAAAATTCAATACGATCATTGTAAACCTTTACAGAGGAATCACCATAGTGCATATAATCGCGGTGCACAATCATATTTACAATAATCTCT
>CANNQU010000052.1 GCA_947507965.1 Bacteroidota bacterium | reverse complement strand
TTGTCATCCAGACGAAGGAAGGATCTATTGTATTTCATCTTAAAAAACTTCTATCCAAGATTAATGGCAGAGACAAGGGTTTCTTTGTTCTTACTTGACCAGCATTGGAAATTAAGCTTAACCCAGCACATCAAATTCGGAATAACCCGTTGTTACTTTAAATCAACGGTTATAAAATGGCTGTAGTATTCAGCCCTGTTGCTATAACGTAAAGAATTTATAAAAATAGAAACAGCATCAGCATCGACCTCTTTAATTTCTATCTCGGAGAAATTCGCTTGTTCGTTGAAGTCACTGAAAAACAAGGTGCTTTTATACGGCGAATACGTATTGATATAGTGTTGCGCTAGGCTAGAGCTATGAATTTCTCGTTCGTCGTTTATACCGAGATGCCTTTCGGTGTGAAAGGCATCTGATAACAACATCGTGCATTCGTAAAAACGCAAATATTCATTCATGGCCCACGAATGGTTTTTTTCAGTGATAAATACCACGTCGTTGAGTTTCTCTTTATCTAGTTGTTGTAATTTGAAAATGATGGCTTGATATTTTTGGTAACGATTTTCCCAATGAATCTGATGTTTTAGAAAGAGAAAGAAGGCCAAAACAAAAAGGCCTAGGATGATATATTTTTGACCCCTACCCACATATCGAAGAAAAATCAGAAGCGAAATTAAAGAAGGGGTATGGGCCAGTAACGAATGTCTGGTTTCAAATCCATGCGTTGAAACGTGTTTTCCTACTAATGCATATGGGATTAATGTTGCCAAAGCCACGCCTGCGAATATCAATGCCCATTTCAGGTTCTTCTTCGGTGCCGGAACAAAGATAATTTTTCGAATAAAAAGTAAGGCACCCGATAATGCGATCACAAGGTATGTTAAAGCACTACGTAGGTCTTCTCCAAAATATCGTATCGCTTCCATCCATGGTGTGACACTCATATTAAAGGTGCTCATCAAAAGCTCCTTTGAGGTGAACAGCACGTTAAATTGTAGTGTATTGTAGCTGTCTACTTTGTAGATTCCCTCTCGCGGAAAAAAATAGTGGATAAAGAAATAGTAGAAAAATGGAAGGGCAATCCATAGATAATGCTTCTTGGTGAAATGTATTAAGTGACTTGAAAATTTTGCTGAGGATTTTAATGTTATGAAAAAGTAGATGGCAAGCAGCACTAATTCATAAACTAAGAACGATTGAATATTAAAGGTAATAACAAGTAAAATGGCAATCCATAAAACACCTTTTGTTTTCAGGTCTTCGCTATGACGAAGGAAATAATTCACCGCTCCCAGAAAACAGAGTAGAGATATATAATACGGCAGCATGATAAAATGAAGCGTCATAGCATAAACCGGATAGAAAAAGGAGATTACACTGACGGAATATATTTCAAAATCGGTGAGTAGATTAAGTTGATGTAAAATATTGGAAGTAAGCAGCACACCAAGACAAAAAATAAGAATAATTATTAATTTGGATAGCATTACAAATTCGGGTAACGCTCCCAAAAGTCGAAAGTAGAAATAGGAAGTAGGAACACCACTGTCGAAACAAAGTTGTTTAACCGCTTCGTAATTATGTTTGTTGTATAGGTGCTGTTGTACGGCCGAATCCCATAAACACATTGGACTAAAGGAGAAAGGCAAGTAGAACAAGACACACGGAAGAACATACCACCACCACTTAATTTTCATCATGAGTAGTTATATTATTGGTTTTAGAATCCCATCTTTTTCTTCAAAATATTTATTGGAGCGACTCTTCCAAAGTCCATCTTTTTCAAACATTAATTTTTCACCATCCTCGTCAATCCAAGCTTTGAATTTTGCCGGATTTCCATACACTAAAGCATAAGCGGGTACATTTCGGGTTACCACCGAGGCGATGCCGGTCATGGCATATTCTCCTATACGAATGCCGGCTAAAATAGTGGAGTTTGCTCCGATTGAAGCACCATGCGAAATAATGGTTCGCTCCACGGGTTTGTAACGTTTACTTCTTGGCCGAATATCGTTGGTGAAAACTACATTAGGCCCTATAAACACATCATCTTCCAGCGTTATTCCATCCCACAGATACACCCCACATTTCAAGGTTACCTGATTGCCGATGACCACATCGTTCTCAATGAAACAGTGGTCACAGATATTGCAGTTTTTACCGATTACAGCTCCTTCTAAAATATTTACAAACGCCCAAATATGAGTTCCATCTCCTATTCTCTGCGTTGCAACGAGTGACGTACTGTGAAGGTTAATTGTTTTTGAATTCATCGTAATCTCTTATATAATCTTTTTCATTGTATTCCATCGAGGCTAAACTGAGCATCACAGCGCTATGGCTAAATTGCATCACATGCCAATACATGGGTGGAATATATAACCCGACATTCGGATTTTCTAGAATATGAACGGTAGTTTCTCCTTCGGGGGATTCATTGGTGACCACAATTTTACCGGATACGGCAACGAGTACCTGCTGTAAATTAAAATGAGCGTGACGGCCCCGAGTAATCATTTGAGGTGTGTAGTAGCTCCAAAATACGCGCTTAATTTCAAAAGGAATTAAGCCTGCAGATTCTGCAATTGAAATATAACCAATATCGGGAGAGCCAATTGATTTTAGTTCGATGAGATAGGGTACTTTTATTTCGGACATCGGATTACGTAATTTAATGTTTTGCAGGTTTATAGGTCTAACACATCGTATTTTGGATTCTCTAAAATTTGCTTTACTCTTACCAGAAATCCAACCCCATCCTTACCATCAATAATGCGATGATCATAACTTAGCGCGATATACATGATGGGACGAATAATAATTTTGCCGTCGCGCACCACGGCCCGCTCCACAATATTGTGCATTCCCAATATGGCCGATTGTGGCGCATTGATGATGGGTGTTGATAACATACTACCGAACCCTCCTCCATTGGTTATGGTAAACGTTCCACCGGTCATTTCGTCTATGGTTAACTTTCCATCTCTTGCTTTACCGGCCAAATTTAAAATTTCTTTTTCAATTTCGTGCATCGTCTTGTTTTGGGCATTGCGCATGACCGGAACCAATAAACCCTTTTCGGTACTTACGGCCACACTAATATCGCAATAGTTATAGTAAAAAATATGATCATCGTTGAGTTGTGAGTTAATGGTAGGAAATGCAAGAAGAGCATCACAACAAGCCTTCGTAAAAAAGGACATAAAACCTAAACGAACCCCATGTTTTTCCTTAAACAAATCTTTGTACTTTGCTCTTAAATCAAGTATGGGCTTCATATCTACTTCGTTGAAAGTAGTAAGCATCGCTGTTTCGTTGGTTACCGTGACAAGGCGCTTACTGATGGATTTTCTGAGGGTACTCATTCGCTCAACATGCATCCCACGACTACCCCAATCGGTAGACTTTGAATGCGCAGCCTGCTCATTTTCCATCCTAATAGTTGTTTCTAGCGTGCACATTACTGCTCCAACAGCGATTGAGTCGCCTTCCTTTGCATTTAGTTTTTTTATGGTGCCAGCAACCGGCACACTTAATTTAAATACGGTATTCACGGATTCGAATTCTGCAATGATCTCATCCTTTTGAACGGTGTCGCCTTCTTTTTTATAATATTTGCCTAGTATTACGTTACGAATTGATCCTCCGATAGCGGGTACTTTAATTTCTAACATTTTGGTTGTCAATAATAGGTAGATTGCGAAGTTACGCTTTTGTAAAATCTAAGCCAAAATCAGCGAAGACGGAAGGCGTATTCTCCAATTTCATTTTTATTTGCTTTTGCGCATGGGTGTGTATTTCAACTGATGCCTATTGTGTATCTTTGCCTCATTGAAGATAGCCGAGTTGTTGCAGCGTTATGCTGAACAAGAGAAGACCAAAAATATATTAAGTTGCCTCGACGAAATAAACCCGAAACGTCTGCATCTCAAGGGATTATTTTGCTCTGCTAAGGCACTCTTAGCCGCCACACTTTACTACCAAAAACCCCGTAATTACTGTTTCATCTTCGCAACAAAAGAGGAAGCGCATTATTTTCATACCGACCTCGAGAGTCTAAGTGATGGCAAAAAAGTTTTATTCCTCGATGGAAGTTTTAAACGGGAAGTGCATCCCGAAAATTATGAGAGTAATAAAATTCATTCTCGCACGGAGGTATTAGGTGAAATCAGCCTTAAAGAAGGTACCCCCAATTTAATGGTTACCTATACCGAAGCCTTATCAGAAAAGGTAATCTCCAAAAAGAAGTTGATCGATAAAACCATTCAACTACGAGTGAATGAAGAAATGAATATGGATGCGTTGGTAGAGAAGTTGAGTCTTTGGGATTTCGAGCGGACCGATTTTGTGTACGAAGCAGGCCAGTATGCCGTGAGAGGGGGCATTGTTGATGTATTTAGCTTTGCCCATGATTACCCCTATCGACTCGATTTTAATGGCAACGCTATTGAAAGCCTGCGAGAGTTCGACCCCATGACGCAACTTTCTCAAAAGGAAGTGGCCTGGTTAAATATTGTACCTAAGTTAAACAAAGAACTCGATGAGCAGTTTAGCACGCTGATAGAATACCTGCCTTTGGATACGATAATATGGCTTAAAGATGGCAAAGATATAAAGGAAGGATTGAGTTTATTGAAGGATACCATAAATGAAAAGTTTGCTGCGAATTTTGAGTTTATCTCCGGTTTCCTTGGTGGCGATGAAATCATGGAGTCCTTAAGAAAATTTCATGTGGTGGAGTTGGGCGCACGTATGTTGTACTCAAACCATATGGTGTTTGAATTTAAAATTTCACCCCAGCCCACATTCCATAAAAATTTTAATTTGCTGATTGAAAATTTAAAGTCCAATCAAAAAGAAAAAATAGAAAACCTGGTGTTCTCCGACACCTCGAAACAGATAGAAAGGCTTTATGCCATTTTCAACGACTTAGATCATTCTTTGAAATTCGAACCGGTATATCATGGAATCAGTGAAGGGTTTGTGGATCATAACCTAGGCCTTGCCTGTTATACCGAACATCAGATTTTCGACCGGTTTTATAATTATAAAACACGTCAGATATTTTCAAAATCAAAAGCATTAACTTTAAAAGAGTTGCGCGATTTACAGCCCGGAGACTATGTTACCCATATTGATCATGGTATTGGAAAATTTGCCGGTTTAGCCAAAATGAAAGACCCCAATGGCATTATGCAGGAAGTAGTTAAATTAGTTTACCGAGATGGGGATCTGCTTTTTGTTGGAATTAACTCCTTGCATAAAATTGCAAAGTTCGTGGGTAAAGATGGTACTACTCCTAAGGTGCACAAAATAGGAAGCGATGTGTGGGAGAAGATGAAACAAACCACTCGAAAGAAGGTAAAAGATATTGCTCGTGAACTTATTTTATTATATGCCAAAAGAAAGGCAGAGCCGGGATTTCAATATAGCCCCGATAATTATATGCAGATGGAGCTGGAGGCTTCTTTCATGTATGAAGATACTCCCGACCAAACCAAATCGACAGAGGAGGTAAAACGTGATATGGAAAACCCACATCCTATGGATCGGCTCGTTTGTGGCGATGTAGGGTTTGGTAAAACAGAAGTAGCCATGCGTGCTGCCTTTAAAGCCGTATGCGATAGCAAACAGGTTGCCATTTTAGTGCCTACCACTATTTTAGCTCACCAGCATTACAAAACCATGAAGGAGCGTTTCAAAGATTTTCCGGTGACGGTAGATTATGTGAACCGATTTAAAACGAAAGGTGAACAGAAGGAAACGCTTGAAAAAGTGAAAGAAGGGCGAGTGGATATTCTAATAGGAACGCATCGTTTGATAAGCAAAGATGTAAAATTTAAAGACCTTGGATTAATGATTATTGATGAAGAGCAAAAATTTGGGGTAGCGGCAAAGGAGAAATTAAAAGAACGTAAAGTTAATGTCGATACATTAACACTCACCGCCACACCGATTCCTCGTACGTTGCATTTTTCGTTGATGGGGGCACGCGATTTAAGCGTCATTAATACCCCCCCTCCCAACCGACAACCCGTAACCACGGAGCTTCACAATTTTACACCCGAATTAATTAAAGGCGCCATCGATTATGAAATGGGTCGAGGAGGGCAGGTGTTTTTTGTTCATCATAGGGTGAAGGATATCGAAGAAATTGCCCAATTAATTCGTAGGCTATGCCCTCGAGCCCGTGTGAATGTAGCGCACGGCCAAATGGAAGGTGAAAAGCTGGAAAATGTGATGATTAAGTTTGTAGAAGGCGAGTACGACGTGCTGGTGGCTACCACGATCATCGAGTCGGGGTTGGATATCAGTAATGCCAACACGATAATCATTAATAATGCACATATGTTTGGCTTGAGCGACACCCATCAGATGCGTGGAAGGGTAGGACGCAGTAATAAAAAAGCATTTTGCTATTTGCTTGTTCCTCTGATTAGCGCGATGACGGATGATGCCAAAAAACGACTGAGTGCCATAGAAGAGTTTTCTGAGCTTGGCAGTGGGTTTAATGTGGCCATGCGCGACCTCGATATACGAGGCGCCGGCAATTTACTGGGTGGAGAACAAAGTGGATTCATTGCTGAGATTGGCTTTGAGATGTATCACAAAATATTGGATGAAGCAATACAAGAGTTAAAGCTCGATGAGTTTAGTGGTTTGTTTACCGAAGAGGTGACAAAGATTAAAGAGACCATTGCCAACTGCACCATTGAAACCGATGAAGAGATGCTGATTCCCGATTATTATATTCGTAATAACGCTGAGCGGTTGGCCTTATACAGCGAAATTAGTGGATTAAAGCAGGAAGAAGAATTAGTGAAATTTCTATCCCGTTTAAAAGATCGTTTTGGCGAACTGCCTCCTCAAGTTCATACCCTATCCGATTCCCTACGATTAAAATGGGTTGGAAAAAATTTAGGATTGGAAAAAATTACCATAAGGCAGTCGGTAATGCAATGTTATTTTACTGGTAATGATAAAAGTGATTATTTTTCATCCGAGACGTTTTCAAGGTTCATGGCCTTTGTACAACAAAACAGCATACGGTGTCAAGTGAAGCAGACCGCTAAGAATTTAGTGCTGGTAATACGCAATGTGAAGAACACGGTAGAAGGGAAGAGGGTGCTTAGGGGAGTTTGATGATGTTATTAAAATGATATCATCGCCCTTTTACGTTCTCTACTATTTTAAAAAACAGCCAAGGGAACCATTTCTTAATATAGTATAAAAAAACTTCGGCTTGGCCTGCTAAGAGTTGTTTTTTACCTCTGGCACTCGCATGTAATACTTTCATTGCAAGGCTTTCGGGGCTCATTCCTTTAAGTTGTAACGCTTCCATGGTGCCATGTGGGGTGCCATCTTTACCTAACGCATTTTTGCTGATATTCGTTTTTACCCCACCCGGGCAAACCAGTAATGTATTGATATTGTATTCTCGTAATTCAATTTGCAGGGTCTCAAAAAAACCTTGCAAGGCATGCTTGGAAGCGGCATAAGCGCTGCGTTGCCAGAAACCAAATTTTCCGGAAATGCTGGAGATGACGATGATATTTCCTTTTTTTTGTGAGATCATCACCGGTAAAACTTTTTTTGTGAGATAGACCGTAGCTAAATAATTGAGATTCATTATTTTTTCGTCCACACGAAACTCGGTTTCAAAGGCCAGTGCTCGCTGGCTCATCCCTGCATTATTAACGAGCACATCGATTTTTTGATATTTCAAAAGTATGGAAGAGATCATTACATCTACCGAAAGATAATTGGTAATGTCGCATACGAATATTTCGCAACGAGTAGTAATATTCGACTTCACGCGGAGAAGCTCCTGCTCATTTCGGGCACATAAAAGCAAAGTCGCATTTTGTTTTGAAAAGGCATACGATAAGGCCTCTCCAATACCCGACGAGGCACCCGTAATCAATACTATTTGGTTGTTAAAAAACACGAGGGGAAATTACATTAAAATAGTATTGAAGACAACACTCTTTATCGTTAAATTTAACCCGGTGACGGGAACAAGTGGAAGTCATAAATTTATTTCATCGTTCTATAAATTATCAAAGAACTCAAAAATGGGTGCTACCTCACTGCTCCAAAATTTGAAATTATGGCCCGCCTTAAGCACGAAGTGTTGTTTTGTCTTTTGGTTTGTATCTTTTACTTTTGCATAGAATACCTTCGATTGATTGAATGGAACTACCTTGTCGGAATCGCCATGGCCAATATAAAGGGGTTGTCGGATAGATTCCGACGCATACATTAAATTATCATCTTTGTTCCAACGCTCTTGATGGCTATTATATTTACCATATACGGAAGTCATTAAGAAATCGTTGGGCATCATGGTTTGGTCGAAGTCGCCACTAAGCGTTGCCGCTGCCATAAAAAGCGATGGCAGCTTCCACGCACAATATACGGCTCCTCTACCTCCCGTGGATAACCCGAGAACAAAATTGCGTGACGAGGGCATTAGCAAATTATATTTCAATTGTATGGCGGGAATAAACGTGTCGGTAAGCCATTGACCCGTTTTTTCTTTACGAGCCGCCCCCGTCGTTTCTTGGTAGTAGTGCGTGGCATAGATACTTCGTTTCATCTCGGGTAGTATCAAGCAGTAATGATGTTTTTTAGCTTCCTCTCTTACTGTTGTTTCATTTAGCCAGCGATGTCTTTCAAAATCCCAACCCGGAAGTACCAAGAGAGCGGTCGTTGTAACGCTATCGTTAAGATTTGCGACTATTGTTACCGCAACGCCTGCAATGGTATCTTCAATGGTTTCTTTCGTTAGCAAGGTCAAGGGTTTCGTATCGACAACGGTTGGTCGATACGGTTCTTTTTTAATGTTGCCCCCACAAGAAACGGCAAAGAGTAATAGGAAAAGATGGTGCCTCATGTTTAGGCAAATGTAGCCGTAATTGCCCACCGTTTTTTTTGTATTTTTGCATGCTTTTCAAGCTTCCTTTTTACACATCCATGAAACCCATTCGAATGGTAGATCTCGTAACCCAGTACGAGAAAATGAAACCCGAAATAGACACTGCCATGGCAGATGTAATGAAGACGGCTGCATTCATAAAGGGGCCCGAAGTAAAAACGTTGGAGCAAAACCTGGAACAGTACCTAAACATAAAGCACGTTGTTGCTTGTGCCAATGGTACCGATGCGCTGCAAATAGCGTTGATGGCACTCGAGCTGAAGCCGGGCGACGAGGTAATTACTCCTTGTTTTTCTTATGCAGCTTCGTGCGAGGTTATTTTATTATTAAAGCTAATACCCGTTTTTGTAGATGTTAATCCCTTCACCTTCAATATGGATATAGAAGCCACAAGGAATGCCATAACGGCCAAAACAAAAGCCATTATTCCGGTTCATCTTTTTGGGCAATGTGCTGATATGGAACCCCTATTGAATTTGGCACGGGAGCATCATTTATGGGTGATTGAAGATGCTGCCCAATCGATGGGTGCGAGTTATACCTTTGGTGATGGAAGCGTTGCACATGCAGGCACAATGGGTATAATTGGCACTACTTCATTTTTCCCAAGCAAAAATTTGGGTTGTTTTGGCGATGGTGGTGCACTGTTTACAAACGATGATGCAATGGCTCATAAGATTAGAAGAATTGCTAATCACGGTCAGTCGAAGCCCTATTTTCACGATGAAATTGGCGTCAATTCTCGACTCGATTCGATACAGGCAGCCGTATTGAATATTAAATTAAAAAAATTAGAGGGTTACCATACGGCTAGAAAGAAGGCTGCTGATTATTACGACCAAGCATTTTTCAATCATAAAAACATCGTAACGCCATTTCGTTCAGCGTGTAGCACGCATGTGTTTCATCAATATAGCCTTCAACTCATCGATACCAACCGGGAGGCGTTAATACGTATGCTGGATTCTAAGCAAATTCCTTCCACCATTTATTATCCTATTCCTTTAAATGAGCAAAAGGCGTATTTGCAGGAAGGTAATTATCCCGTAACTTCGTCTTTATGTAAAACCGTATTGTCGTTGCCAATGCATACCGAATTAGAGGAGGAACAACTTGAAATGATAACCCATACGATATTAGATTTTTTAAAATAGTAAATCACAAACAATTAAAATTATAGTAATGAATATAGCTGTTGTAGGTACCGGATATGTAGGATTAGTTTCAGGCACTTGTTTTGCCGAAACGGGCAATAACGTCATCTGTGTTGACATCGATTTGGATAAGGTTACCAAATTAAGCAATGGAGAAATTACGATATATGAACCGGGGTTGGAAGTGCTTTTCAAGCGAAATTTAAAAGAGGGCCGACTAAGTTTTACCACTTCTTTGGAGGACGGTATTAAGGACGCGCAGATTATATTTTTAGCTTTGCCCACACCGCCGGGTGAAGATGGTAGTGCCGATTTGAAGTATGTACTAGGTGTAGCCCATGATTTAGGAAAAATTTTAACCGATTACAAAGTTATTGTTGATAAAAGCACGGTACCGGTGGGTACAGCCGATAAAGTAAAGGCTGCCATAGCACAGCATATTAAATGTGATTTTGATGTGGTGAGTAACCCGGAGTTTTTACGAGAGGGAGTCGCTGTCGATGATTTTATGAAACCCGATCGAGTGGTTATTGGAACCAGCAGTGAACGGGCTAAAAAAGTGATGAATGAATTATATGCACCCTTTGTTCGTCAGGGAAATCCTATCATTTTTATGGACGAAAAGTCGGCAGAGCTTACCAAATACGCAGCGAATAGTTTTTTAGCCGTGAAAATTTCTTTCATGAATGAAATTTCGCGACTATGTGAACTTTTGGGTGCTGATGTAGATATGGTGCGTAAGGGTATTGGTACCGATGATCGAATTGGGAAAAGATTTCTTTTCTCCGGCATTGGTTATGGAGGAAGTTGTTTTCCGAAAGATGTACACGCTTTGGTGATGTCGTCGGAAGAGGTGAATTACAATTTTGAAATTCTTAAGGCGGTGATGCATGTAAATGAAGAGCAGAAAGTATTTTTGATGCCAAAGATTGCAAAGCATTTCGGTAATGATTTGAAGGGGAAGCACTTTGCACTTTGGGGGCTCGCATTTAAGCCCAATACCGATGATATACGGGAAGCCCCGTCGCTATATATGATCGATGCTCTTTTAAAAGCAGGGGCAACGGTTACTGCTTTCGATCCGGAGGCCATGAAAAAGGTAAAAGAGGTGCTAGGTGATACCATTACGTACGCTGATAAGATGTATGATGCGCTACATGGCGCCGATGCCTTAATTATTGCTACAGAATGGAACGAGTTTCGAACTCCCGATTTTAATAAAATATCCTTTCTTCTGAAGCAAAAAGCAATATTTGATGGAAGAAATTTATTTGAGAATAGCATCATGCACGATCTTGGCTATCACTATGAAAGTGTAGGAAGACAGCCGGTAAATTAGTTCGATATGCCTCGTAATTGAATCGAATTTGTCGGTACAATTTCTACGGTGTTACACGTGGTTTACGCAATTCCGTGAAAACTATCTCCAATTAGAAATAATTAAGTTATTTTTGAAACTCAAATTTTAGTTATATCAAATTAAATTATGTCAGATACCGAAACATTACAGAATACTGCCCTAACGGAATTGCACACTAAGTTAGGTGCCAAAATGGTGCCTTTTGCCGGATATAATATGCCGGTTCTCTATACCAATTTAATTGAAGAGCATAACACGGTTCGTAACGCAGTGGGGATGTTTGATGTTAGCCACATGGGCGAGTTTTTAATTAAAGGAGAACGTGCGCTCGATTTATTACAATACGCTACCAGTAACGATGTAAGTAAGCTGTTCGATGGTAAGGTGCAGTACAGTTGTTTGCCCAATAACGAAGGCGGAATTGTAGATGATTTATTGGTGTATCGAGCCAACGTCAATGAATATTACCTGGTTGTTAATGCGAGTAATATTGATAAGGACTGGAACTGGATACGTGAGATTAACAAGAAATTCGGTTGTGAAATGCACAATTTGAGCAGTGATTATTCTTTGCTTGCGGTACAAGGGCCTAGTGCAAAAAAGGTTTTACAGAAAATCACCGACGAAGACCTGGAGATGGAATATTACACCTGGAAAACGGGTACTATGGCAGGTGTTAGCGACGTGATTATTTCCTGTACCGGATATACCGGTGCCGGAGGTTATGAAATTTATATGCTCAACAAAGACGCAGCGCATTTTTGGAATACCATCATGGAAGCTGGCGCTGAATTTGGTATTAAGCCTTGTGGTTTAGGTGCACGCGATACCCTACGAACCGAGATGGGTTTTTGTTTGTACGGACACGATATTAATGACAGCACCTCTCCTATAGAAGCAGGCTTAGGCTGGATCACCAAGTTTACGAAAGATTTTGTGATGAGCGATTTTCATAAAAAAATAAAAGAAGAGGGGCCGAAAAAGAAACTCTGTGGCTTCGAAATGATAGATCGTGGTATTCCACGTCAGCACTATGAAATTCAAGATACCAATGGCAATACCATTGGAGAAGTAACGAGTGGAACGCAGTCGCCTACATTGGGTAAAGCCATTGGAATGGGTTATTTAAAACCCGAATTTGCAAAGGAAGGCAATGAAATCTATCTCGTTATCCGCGATAAAAAAATAAAGGCTAAGGTGGTAAAAATGCCTTTTCTGAAAAAATAAAAAGGGTAATTAGTCCTTCATCATTAACTTAAATTTAATTCGATTTATATATGTACGAATATCTATTAGTAGCGCATAACCTTTTCCGTTGGATTCTGGTTGTTTGGGCGCTTTATGCACTCTATATCAATTATAGTGGTTGGAAGAATTCCTCACCATACACCTCTAAAAACAAGGCGATCAATGCCACGTTTGTGGGATTGCTTGATTTGCAACTAATCATGGGATTAATTCTTTATTTCGTTTATAGCAAGGTAACCCAAATGGCTTTTGCCAATATGGCAGCAGCCATGCGCAATAAGGAGTTGCGTTTCTGGGCCGTTGAACATATTACTGGGATGGTTTTAGTGGTGGTTTTGGCCCATATTGGAAGTATCGTTTCCAAGCGAGCAAAAGTTGATTCTGAGAAGTTTCGTAAAGCGTTTATCTATTTCACCATCGCTGTTCTGCTTATTATATTAAGCCATCCACTGGCTTTTCATGGTGGAAATCGTCCATGGAATCCTTTTGAAAATTTGTTGTAGTTAATCGAATAGAAGATGGATTAGGGAACGATGGTATATCGACGGAAGGGTTACCTCTGCCTCTTGCTTTATTGTGCAAGTTGGCAAGCACACTACTTTCGATCTTTTATTCCTTTTTTTGTTCGCTCTTCAATATGGTCGTTCCTCGTTTTTATGGTTCCGTTATCGAAGAGCATTTCCTTTAAATTCCAGAGTCCTTTTTCAAATACAAAGTAATCGTAGCTTCCATCGGGGTAGTATAATTCATAAAATCCGGTAGCTTTTTGCGTTATCGGCGCCAAGTGATCGAATACGATATACTTTTTTTCGGGTTCGTAGGTAAGCACCATGTTCTGTACTTCATTACTATATTCAAATACCACACGAGTCATGATGTCAGTGGCACCCACTTTAAAAATGGGGGCACCGAAGACAACCGCACCTTCCTGAAAACGCAACACATCAATAACTTTTTTATTACTTTTTTTACTTGCTCCGTTCCAACCCAATAAGGTATAATAGGTTTCGTTCTTTGCGTTTACTGGAATAATCTTATAGTATAAGGCACCCCACCAAAAATTATTGTCAACCGTGGTATCTTCTGGTTTCTTAATAAGAGGGCCGGCATCAAATAAAGGAATTAGGGTAACCCCTGTTTTTTCATTGCGTTGAATGGCACCATAAAACCGATACGAATCGTCATTATTCCGGAGGTTCCAAGTAAAAATTCTAAACTTATCATCCGGTGATTTCACAATAGAGATTTGCTTCAAAGAATCGAACGGGTAGTTGAACGAACCCGGCAAATTTAAGGCCACCACGAGATTGCGTATCAGGCTGTAGCAGGATGTTTTACGGGTTGAAAAATCGGCACATTCAATAATTTGTTCAGCTTGTCCTTGCATCTGAATCTCCAGATTTTTCAATGAATCTAAATCCTGATCAGATATACCCTTTATTAAATCCTGAGCTTGGATTACACTCAAGTTCATAAACGTGAATAGGAGAAGAAACAGGCTGATGCTAAGGTACCGCATGATAAAATTTAAGATATTAACGATGCAAAGAAAAGCAATCGTATAGGACGTGATGTTAATTTTTGTTGTTCGAATCTTTAAAAACAGGATACAATGCACCAAAGAGCCCAATAAACATGCCCGAGAAAATACCAATCGGGAATTTCCAGTGGGTCCAGTTGTCGAATTGACGACCTAAAAACACACAAACCAAAATAGTGGCAAGCATTTTTATGGCAAGTCCCGAATATTTGCCATAGTCATTTAATTGATTTTTTCTATTGTTGAGTGGCGGCTTTGGTTCCATTTTGCTTTAATACCTGTTGTTCGAGTTCACCTGTCATTTTACAGCTTCCATTAAATTCGGCGCCGTTTTCAACAACCATTTTGCCTACCATTAAATCGCCAAAAACTTTAGCGGTACTTTTCAGAAAGAGATGTTCACTTACCATTACATTTCCAACCACCTTACCCGAAATTACGGCATCATTCGCCGTAATATTCCCTTTCACTTCTCCGCTTTCGCCAATAACGATACGGGCTTTACAGTTTAGAGAACCCTTTACAACACCTTCGATTCGCATGTCTCCATGGGAGTTGATATCTCCGAATATTTCGGTTCCTTTTGAGATAATATTGATGGAAACATTGGGATCTATGGCAGCAGGTTTCTTCGAGTTGAACATGTTCTTGAAAATTATATGTTCAAATATCGTACTAAATAACGTAACATCAAAATTCAAGAATTAGAATGGTCTTTGTTTTCACTCCATCGGTTGTTAATATTTTTGAAAAGATTTTTTATTTCTATTTTTCTTAATGGAAAAAACAATATTTTTGTTAGGTGAAAAAGTAAACCCACATCACCAATTTTATCAAAATGGAAAATCACAAAAATCAAGTTAAAGCGAATACGCATACCAAAAAGGAAAATGATATGGATGAGGGTGATGGAGAGAAGAATGAGGACTATTTGGTGGTGGATAAAGACGATGAATATATAGAGCCTGCTGATCCGAAGAAGGAGGATTTGAATAATGCCGATTTTTTGGATAACGACGATGAGGATGATGAAGTGGATGAGTTTTAAGCTTTGAATACAAGCGGTTTGTTTTACCATGCAGATAAATGTATAAAAGATATTTTGTTGTTTCTTTTGTTTTCATAGCGCTCCTAATCGCAGGATTGTTTTTACGTGCCCGGCTTACGGCACGGGATAAATATCAACAAGAGTTTTCCGAGCGATACCGTGTTTTTGCTGTTACGGTTCCCACGCATCTTAATTTTTGTGGTGAAAAGGCACCCACCCATGATTTTGAAATTTTCGAGCGTTTCGATCGAGAGCTCACCATCAACACGTATTTTCAATCACAAACCATTTTCAATATTAAACGGGGTAGTCGCTATTTCCCCATCATAGAAGCCATCTTAAAGCGAAACGAAATACCGGATGATTTTAAATATGTATGCATGATAGAAAGTGGCCTTAGTAATGTAATATCGCCAAGTAATGCCGTAGGTTTTTGGCAGTTTATTGAAGAAACAGGAAAGCATTATGGCCTCCATATTGATGAAGAAGTAGATGAGCGTTATGACGTGGTGAAAAGTACCGAAGCGGCGTGTAAATATTTCAAGGATGCATATCAAGAATTTAATAACTGGACGCTCACAGCGGCCTCTTATAATATGGGTATTAACGGTGTACGAGGGGCGTTGAATAAGCAGGGTGTTAATAATTTTTACGATTTATTTTTAAACTCGGAAACGTCACGGTATATTATGCGGGTGCTAGCAATAAAAGAAGTTTATGAACACCCCAAAACTTACGGATACTATATACCATCGTATATGCGCTACCCACCACTACCGGTTTATTCCGAACAAATTAGTGGTGCAATAACAGATTTAGTGGCGTATGCTATTGCGCATAAAATAACCTATAAAACATTGAAAACGCTCAACCCATGGTTGCGTAAAAATGAATTAAAAAATAAAGATACGCTACTTTATACCATCTACTTCCCCCAAGAAGGAGCCGAACATTTAGTGAGCGACGACTACGGTTATGATGAGCAAAATGATAGTGCCACGATGCAAACCGACTTTCAGGAGCCCATCATTTTACGAGCCGACTCTAATGCCAATACCTTGTTATTGGCTGCATCAACACTTCCTGATTCGATGGTGTATGTTGAAATAAGTCATTTTGTGGATAGGAAGGAAGACTTAAATGAAATTGCTAAGAAATACCATACGACCGTACCTAAAATTATGATCTGGAACAACCTTGAGTTTACCACCGTTCCAAAAGATAAACGGTTGCTCATATTGGTGCGAAAGGATTTGCTTCAAGGTATAAAACTACAGGAAAGAAGGAGGTAAGGAGTAGCGATTATTTTCCTTACCTTTGCGGCCTTTCAATAGCCTGATAATGTAATGGATAAACCCGCTAAACGTATTGAAGTACTCGAAGAATCGCAGACGATTGCTATGGCAAAAGCGTCGAGGCAATTAAAAGCAAAGGGCTTCGATGTGGTGAACCTAAGTTTCGGAGAGCCCGACTTTAAAACCCCGGAGCATATTCGTGATGCTGCCAAGAAGTTTTTAGATGGAGGATACGTATATTATACTCCCGTTTGTGGAATTCCCGATTTACGAAAGGCCATTTCCGAAAAGTTTAAACGCGAAAATAATCTCGATTTCACTCCTGAGCAAATTGTTGTTTCTACGGGTGCCAAGCACTCATTAATGAATTTGATGCTGGTTTTGGTGGAAGTAGGGGATGAAGTAATTATTCCAACACCATATTGGGTAAGCTATAGTGAGATGGTGAAGATGGCAGAAGGGAAATGTGTTTTTGTGAAGGGGGCGGAAGGAAATAATTTTAAAATCACTCCCGAACAATTAGAAAATTCCATCACCGAAAAATCACGTGTTTTTTTATTCTCATCGCCTTGCAACCCGACGGGTAGTTTTTATAGTAAGGAAGAGCTGAAAGCGTTGGCGACGGTGTTGTCGAAATACCCCAATATTTATATTGTAGCAGATGAAATTTATGAGCATATTAATTTTGCAGGTAAGCACGAATCCATTGCACAATTTGAGCAACTAAAGGGTCGTGTTGTTGTTGTTAACGGAGTATCCAAAGCGTTTGCCATGACCGGATGGCGACTTGGCTATATAGGAGCACCAGCTTGGATTGCGGCGGCTTGTGATAAGCTGCAAAGCCAGTTTACCAGTGGCACCAATGCGATTGCACAGTATGCGGCCATTGCTGCTTTAAATAGCCCGATGGAATCGACCCGAGAAATGTGTGAGGTATTTAGAGGTCGTCGAGATACCGTGTATGAGCGCATCAAAAAAATAAAAGGATTTGAAACTCGCTTGCCCGACGGTGCATTTTATTTCTTTCCTAACGTATCGTATTACTTTAGTAAAACGTTAAACGGTAAAACCATCAGCAATGGGGAGGAGTTATGCAATTATTTATTGCACGAGGCCCATGTTGCCATTGTTCCGGGCAGTGCATTTGGTGCTGAAGGATATGTGAGAATTAGTTATGCTGCCAGTGAAGACGATTTACTGAAGGCAATGGATAGGATTGAAGCGGCATTGAGTAAATTAGTATAAAAGTAGTTGAATAACCTCCATGTTTGATATCGATAAAATTAAAAACCAAAATATTATCGTCATCGGCGATGTCATGCTTGATGCGTATATTTTTGGTCAGGTCGAACGGATCTCTCCTGAAGCGCCCGTGCCGGTGGTCATGCAACGCTCCCTCGAATTCAGGCTGGGTGGTGCAGCCAATGTAGCTCTTAATATTAGAGCTATGGGTGCTACCCCTTTTCTTTTTGGAGTAATTGGTGATGATGATGATGCTGAGAAGTTGAGAAATGAGTTAGAAGGGAATGGAATTTCAGCGACTTCTATCGTGGTTGAATCAAATCGACTTACCACCGTAAAGACAAGAATTATTGGCAATAGCCACCAGTTGTTACGGGTGGATCGAGAGGTAACCCATGCCATAACTACAGCTACTGAAAACAGGTTACTCGAGAACTTAGAATTAAAAATAGGTACTGCTCATGCCTTGGTTTTTGAAGATTACGAAAAAGGGTTACTCAATGAACGTTTTATTCAAAAAATAATGATCCTCTGTAAAGAGCATAACGTACCGGTAATTGTCGATCCCAAGAAAAACAATTTCTTAGCCTATTCGAATGCTACCCTGTTCAAACCAAATTTAAAAGAAATAAAGGAAGGTCTGAAATTAAATACGTTGGATTCTCTTGGTGAGATTGAAGCGGCGGCTAAAACATTGATAAAAACAATGAATCTCAAGTATGTGATGGTAACGCTAAGCGACCGCGGGGTAATGATTTGTGATGCAGAACATACCTATCATGTTCCAGCGCATATTCGTAAAATAGCAGATGTTTCGGGTGCTGGCGATACCGTCGTAAGCATTGCAACGTTAGGTTTGGCGCAACAAATCGGACCTTATTCCATTGCACAATTGAGTAATTTGGCAGGTGGCCTTGTTTGTGAAGAAGTGGGCGTGGTACCACTTAATAAGGCCCATTTTGTGGAGGAAGCCCAAAAACTAAAATTGATTTAAGCCTCTCTATTCTTCATTGGTCATGTGCTCAATGGAGATTTTACAATCCATTGATATTTAATCCTATTCATGCTTGTTTTTATTCTGCTACCTCGGTATGAGTGATTTTTATTTTCGAATAAAAAAATAAGGCAAGAACAAAGCAAAGAGAATAAATCAGAATCGCATTTCGTAGGCTGCCAGTGAAGCTAATAATCAACCCGGTACTCAAGGTGCCAATGGTTATTGCTGCTTTCTCGGTGACATCCAAAAAGCTATAATACGACGAAAGCTCATCTTCCCGTATGGGTATAAGCTTACTGAAGGTAGAGCGGTTGAGCGATTGTAGTCCACCCATAACTAACCCTACAAAAGAAGCGACCACAAAGAAGGGCGTTTTTTCTTCTACCATATAGGCAGCAACGCAAACGAGTATCCAAATGATAACGGTGATACAGATGGCTTTAATATTCCCAATTTTTGCACTAAGACGGGAAAACAGGATGGCGCCAATGGTACCCACAAACTGCAACAGAAGTACCATCATAATCGTTTCATTGTCTTCCAGGTGAATAACATCCTTCGCAAAAAGGGTAGCGATATACATGATGGTTTGTAATGCCATGGCACAAAAAAAGAAGCCATACAAAAACCTTCTGGTATTGGGCAAATGTTTTAAGCTATCCCAGGCAATTTTTAATTTACCGAATCCTGTTTTAAAATAGTTAACCTTTGTATCTGAACCCTTTGGCTCTATTGGTAACGCTTTAAAGGTGATTTGAGCAAAGCCTATCCACCATAAGGCTACCATGGCAAAAGAAATTTGGCAAGCAATCGTTTTCGGGTTTTCAAAATGATCTAAACCAAACCATTCGGGTTTGCTGATCATGCATAAATTAATGACGAGTAAAATAACACTGCCAAGGTAACCGAAGGCATATCCTCTGGCACTTACCCGATCATAATTTTCTTCCGTAGTAACAAGCGGTAAAAACGAATTATAATAAATGATGCTGCCATTAAAGCCAATCATCCCCAGAATGATTCCTACCACTCCAATCCAGTAGTAGTGGGTATCGAAAAACATAAGGCCAAAGCTAGCGAAGGAGCCTAGATAGCAGAATATTTTCATCATTCTTTTTTTTAATCCTTGAGCATCGGCAATGCCAGAGAGTAAAGGACTGAGTACCATCATAATTAAAAAAGCCAGTGCCAGAGCGTAGCTGTAAAGCGCATTGCTTTCTACACTAAATCCAAAAACATTAACATAAGCTTCTCTATCCCAGGTATGCGCTCCGGCTAATTTACGAGATACATTAGTGAAAAAGGTAGGGAAAATGGCAGCGGTGATAACGAGTGCGAAGGCCGAATTGGCCCAGTCGTACATGGCCCAACGGTTAATGAGTTTCTTACTATTAAATGGAATCTTATAAATCATTAGAGTGACGTTCAAAGCGTTGAGGCAAATAAAGAAAAAAAAACAAACTTTACGGTGAAGTTTGTTTTTGTTTTGGTTAGTGGCAGGTGTTTCCAGTTATTCCATATTGGATGTGCTGAAATGAATCACCAAAGTTTGCTACCCAGCCATTTTGATGTTTTAATAATTCTTTGATAGACTTTTGTATTAAGCTCCATTGGAGCGCCCTGTTTGTAGGCAATGGAGGCAAGCTGTATTAAGCGCCGTAGGTGCGACCTGAAGCTTTAGTTAATGATACAAACGTTGCTAATGGTCGATAAATTCGAAGAAATATTTTTCATCAAATTCTATTTCAAATTTTTTCAAGAAATCTATGTATTCTTCTTTGAATGTACTTTTGTGATGATGTTGCTCCTGGTTCAAAATATATTTTACCACCCGATCGATTTGGCTTTTTGAATACGAAAATGCTCCGAAACCTGCCTGCCAACTAAACTTTCGATTGAGCCAATGGCGATCATTAATATATTTTGAAGAGCCCGCTTTAATGTCCCTGACGAGGTCTGAAACAGCGATTTTAGGGTTCAAACCAATCAGTAGGTGGGTATGGTCGGGCATACTAAAAACGGATAACATTTTTTGTTCTCTTTTTTGAACAATACCAGTAATAAACTGTTGAAGTTCTTCTCTGTGAAATTTAGAAATGAGGCTGTGTCTTCCATGCACAGCGAAAATCAACTGAATGTAGATTTGTGAATAGGTGTTTGCCCTAAGATTATTTATTATGGCAAATTTAGTGAAATATTCTTTAACAGGCCGCACCTACGGCGCTAAATACAAGGTCAACTTTTGGGCTACAAACAGGGCGCTCCGATGGAGCTGAATGCCGTAATATCCCGAATTGGCTTTTATGTTTAGTTGCCCTGAATAGGTGTGCCTATAAAAGATTTGAAATCAAGTGAAAAACGCGATATTCGTTTCAGTACATCAAATTCGCAATAACCCAGTATTTCCGAATATCCGATCGAGGCGAGGCTATTCTCCTCTTCTGTCGATTTCGCGTTTGGCATCTTTCAATTTTAGATCGTCGCGTTTGTCATAGAGTTTTTTGCCTTTGGCTAAGGCAATCTCCAACTTCGCTAATCCTTTCTCGTTGAAAAATATTTTAAGAGGTACAATCGTATAGCCTTTCTCTTTCGTTTTGGCGAGTAGTTTCTTCAACTCTGTTTTCTTCAAGAGGAGTTTTCTGTCGCGCACCGGTACATGGTTATTGATGGTAGCATATTTCCATTCGCTGATATGCACATTTCGGATGAATAGCTCTTCCTCAATAAAAGAGCAATAACCATCGGTAATATTGGCTTTGCCGGCACGGATCGATTTAATTTCACTTCCGGTCAATACCATGCCTGCCGAAAACTTATCGGTAATAAAATACTCGTAACCTGCTCTTCTGTTTTCTATTACCACGATTTAAAATTTTGAAATTATTAGCAGGGTAATGTCCCTTCTTCGATGTTTTTTTTTGCTGTATAATATGGCACAAAAATAGTGAAACTCAACGAGAATCTATCATTTTAAAGGTGTAACACACCTCGTTAAATAAGATAATGAAAATCTATGGCACCCACGACAACGAAGGATTTAATTTCATTATTTTGATCTAAAAATTGGTGTCTGTTTTTTTATACATTTTAGTATTTTACTCCTTATTTTATTTTTTAAATTAAACAACCATCTGTTCAGTGTACTATTTGTAAAGATTTATGTGGCTATTTTTAACTACATCAAGCGCAAAAAAAAAAAATTTAAATACTTTTTCAAAGATTTTGAATTTCGATATCTTGTCTTAATATTTGTAATAGATAAAAATATAAATACCCCAATATGTTAATATATTTTTTGATACATAAAAACACATGAAACACCTATTTACTCTTCTGTTTTTTTTATTTCTCGGCTTCACCCCATCAACGTTAAATGCACAGGACATTTATGTAGCTTCGGGCACCACCTTCGAAGTTGCCGCTGGTACTACATTTCATGTAGATGGATTAACGTTAATTAATTCTGCCCCTTTTGATTTTAATGGTTTGACCGTTACAAAAAACACAACACGTACCAATGATGCTGGAGCTTCTCCTCCTCCAGCGGCCGATAGGTATTATTTATTTAACACCAATACCTCTTCCTTTAGTGGTACCGTGCAGGTAAATTATGAGGATGTTGAATTAATAGGCTTGGTGGAAAGCTCCTTACAAGTAAATAACTATTCGGGTAGCGGTAGTGTATGGAGTAATTATGCCAGTACTACCAATGATGTGACCAATAATTATGTTTTAAGCACAACGCTGAGTGGGGTTACCCTTCGCGAAATTGCTTTGGCCTCCTCGTCGGCACCCTTACCCGTGACATGGTTAAATTTTACAGCCACAAAACAAGGAGATAACGTGCTGCTTCATTGGAGCACTGCACAAGAAAGAAACAGCCTCGACTACGTGGTGCAGCA